>NZ_JAUDRH010000007.1:0-300000 GCF_030381805.1 Chlorogloeopsis sp. ULAP01 | reverse complement strand
TGAAAATATTGAGTGTGAATGGCCTTTATTTTTCACCTATTTGGTACTTGATGGAATATTTCGCGGTGACAAAGAACAAACCGAATATTATCAACAGCGTTTAGAATCTTTAGTTGTCGAACGAGATGGCTTGCCTTTGTTGCCAGAACTTTATTATGTTCCGGCTGAATACATAGAAGCAGAA
Source organism: Chlorogloeopsis sp. ULAP01 (assembly GCF_030381805.1). Classification (NCBI taxonomy): domain Bacteria; kingdom Bacillati; phylum Cyanobacteriota; class Cyanophyceae; order Nostocales; family Chlorogloeopsidaceae; genus Chlorogloeopsis; species Chlorogloeopsis sp. ULAP01. The sequence continues at coordinate 299,816 of NZ_JAUDRH010000007.1, read as the reverse complement.
AAGCAAGCACCCCATACTCAACCACGCCTGCCCAACGAAAACATTCCCTTAGTATGGGCGCAGAGTTTGTATTATCTCAGTCAAATGCTAAGTGAAAAATTAATCGCCGTTGGCGATATCGATTCCTTAGGGCGGCACTTACGCATGGACATACACCGAGAACCTTTAGTACAAATTGCCTTACTAGCAGAAGATGAAGATTTACAACTCATACTAGAAGTTCACGGCATCGAAACCCAAACACCCAAGCAAGTAGAACCGATTCAAGTTCGCCAACCCGATGACTTTATTGCCATTTATTCCCAAATTGGACGAAGTGATAAACTCGGTTTAACAGGACGTCCACCTCGTCGTCCCCGAAGTTTAACAACATCCAGAATTTTTCGCATCGGTAACGAAACTGTAGTATTTTTGCCCTCGCTTTTAGACTCTCAACAGTTCTACTTAACCCTCGATTACCATTTTCTCGTCGCCCAATTCAAAAGCGAACTCGCCTACATTCAAAAATATTGGAGTGATTTAGGGCGTCCTATCCTCACTTTAATGTTGACACACACAATGCTAGAAACAGGTTCCGAAGCATTACTTAATCTGATGCAGGAACTCAAAGATGGAGTGTGTAACGGTGTGCGGGTAAAATTGGGACGGGTAAATCAGCAGATGCTCACTGCTGCCATTGAACGAATTGATTTCTTGCCAGAGTTTGAATTCTCGCAGTCTTCTGTCAAAAATGCAAAACCCCGTTGTGCTTATCTTGCCTTTCATCCAGAAAAAAACTGGCTGCTTAGACATACCCAAGAATTTCAGGTAGAATGCGAAACTAACTTGAATTTACTCTTGAGTTCTTTGCGCTCTTCGGAAAATATTTACGAACAAATAGAATTATTGCAGACACTAACTCGTTTGCAAGGGCTGGAGTTTAACACTGGTTTTGGTGGGCCTTTACATTCCGTTACAGTCGGTGATTTACTTGATGAAGTCTACACCAAAGCTGCCGAAATAGGGATTTGGGCAGTTGTGCGTCGGGCTGCGGGTTTGCGGCAGATGGCATACACAGCCTTATCGGATGTAGTGACAAGTATTGTTGTGCGGGGAAAGCAAATAGCAGTTGGTAAAGCTTACAGCGAAGACTCCCTGATTACCGTACCTTTATCTCACAGCGAAATTGTCGAGAAAATCAATCATTTTTGTCGGGAAGATATACGCGATCGCGTTCTCACCCAAGAAATTCTGATTTATCTGAGTACCTTAATTAAATCAGAACCAGAACTGTTTCAAGGACTACTAACACTGCGAGTCGGCTACCTAATTTTGTTAATTACCAGCGAATTAGCACAGGAGTTGAAAGTTACTCAAGATGAAGCCTACGAAACACTCATGCAACTTTCTCCCTTGGAAGTAAAAACACGGTTGCGTCAGGTATTAGCTGAATATGCAGGCATGAGTAAATTACTGCGTCAGCAAGAGTCATTGCACGTCAAACAAAAAGAAAGTGATATTGCATGGGTGTTGCAACCATTAGTTGTTGAAGATATAGAAATGCCGCTAGGTGGTTGGCGACGCTTTCGCCAAGCCGAGGGAGCAACAGGGCGCGTGCCAAAAGACTTTTTTCAGCAAGTTTGGCTGTTGATGCATCATTGTAAAGGCTTGGTAATTGGCGATAAACTAGAGCGCCGCAACCGCTTGGATAGTGAGGTGATGATCTCCGAGATGACGGCGGGAGAAAAGAACTTTGCCCTGCAAGTAGAACATCTGTTAAATAAAATTGAGGCTCCAGAATACCGACAAGTTAATATTGAAACTTTGATGGAATTAGCAGCGATCGCTTCCAACAACCCAAGTTTGCAAATCGAAGAATATATAGTCTTGGATGTATTAATCGGTCATGCCGTGAGATTAGCATGGTTAGACGGACATCCCCAAAGAGGCGATCGCTACGACGAAGATAAAGCTAGTGCATGGCGATCGTTCTACAATACTTCTCCTAGAGAGTGCGCTAGTTATGTTGTCAAGGCGTTCCGATTCTTGACGGAATTTGAGAAAGACCTTTAAACGCAAAGGAGCGCAGAGGGAAGCGCAGAGGTTCGCGGAGTTTAGTGACATTCTTCTGTATTTGAGAATTTTCTTTCAGAGGATATAACCTATGCAAATTTTGGGCAAATTAAGATTAGTTAATTTTTAAGACGCACAAATTCAAGAGCAATGACAGAAAATGAGTTGAGCGGGGCAATTATTGGTTGTGCGATGAGAGTGCATACGGTTTTAGGAGCAGGTTTGTTAGAGTCAGCTTACGAAGAGTGTTTGTATTATGAACTAAAGAAAACAGGATTGAATGTTGGTAAACAAATTCCTTTACCTTTAGTTTACGAATCAGTACAGTTAGATTGTGTGTATCGATTGGATTTGAAAGTAGAAAATAAAGTCATCGTAGAAATTAAATCTGTAGAATCCTTAAAACCCATTCATTCCGTTCAACTTCTAACTTACCTTAAACTAGCCAACTGTAAACTTGGTCTCATGATTAACTTTAACGTTCTCCATCTCAGAGAAGGAATAAAACGCGTAGTTAATAACCTTTAACTCTGCGTCCCTCTGCGTTTTCCTTTGCGCCCCTCTGCGTTTAAATATTACTACTCAACTGCTGCACAGCCCTTACCAAATCATTCGGCGTGCCAATATCCAAGTAAGTACCATCCGCAAACGCTTCCGCTTCTACATGAAAACCCTGTTTAATCGCAGCTTGAATTACATCTCCAATCGGTACTTCTGGTAGCACTGAAACATCAGGAGCGGCTTTGAGCGGAATCAGATACTCGTGCAAAAACTGGGTAAAAGCTGGTGTCCAAACGGCAATACCCCACATATAACGCAAATCTGACTGAGGGGGTTTTTCAACAATCAGGTGAACTTTGCCTGTATCGTCAAATTCAACCATCCCTGCTTTCTGGGGTTGATCGGTTGGGAATAACCCTAAAACTACATCTGCTTTACTTGCCTCCAAGCGTGCCAGTATCCGCACATAAGCATCCTCTGGCTGAAACAAAATATCGGGAAAACCCAATGCTATGACTGCATCTTGCACAAAGGGATAAGCTTGATCCAAAGTAAATGGAACACCATAAGGCAAACCCATAATTAGATAGCCCAAGCTCATCGAAAGCATTGTGCCATCCCCAAAATAAGCTGGGATATCCCACTTTCCTGGACGCAGTATAAAATATGCTTTATCAATGCCTGCCAACTGCATTTTTTCCAGTAGATAGTGACAAACTACCTTCGGCCTCCAGTTAGATTTTTGACCAAAATTTTGAAAACCTACCGGGTATAGTTCTTTGCTCAGTGGTAAGGGAGAAATTCGTTTTGCTTGCCCTCCCGCAGGTAATAGTGCAACTATTTGGCGCTTAGTCATAAGTAATTAAATGTAGCTAGTATAAAATAATTTACAATTTATCATTCAAAGTTTAATAACTAATGACTATTGACAAATGACTAATGACCAAATTCCAAAAAATATCCCCCTTCTGAAACAGTGTACTTGTGAAGACAATAGAAGGGGGTTGTTAAATTTTATTTCGCTTTATTTCGCGATCGCCACTACTTGACAGAAACAGCATCAACATCAATAGTATCGCTAGCAGAAGTAGAATCCTCAGTAGTATCAGCAACTTGAGCTTCTACTTTACCTTTACGCGCTTTAAATCCTTCAATTACTAACCCAGATACTTCCGTCATCAATAGTGTTAAAAGAAAAACATCATCGATTTGTCCCACAATCGGTAAAATGTCTGGGACTATATCAATTGGGCTAACAAAATATAATAGCGTTCCTAAAATCACCCACCAACGGTACTTAGGATTGCGAATTAAACCACGATACCAGTTATAAACAGATTGGAGCGGAACTTTCATGACCATCACCTCTAGTTATTTATAATTCTGGCAAATGATGCTCTAAACTTCCTGTGGGAATAACCGCCCTATTATGTCTGGAAGATGCTACCGATTTTCTGTAACCCTATCCTTTTCCATAAAATTTAAACAAGTATAGAAGTTATGTATTCATCTCTAAGTATTAAAATGCTTGGGGATAGTTGCTCCAGCAATGGACGGAGGAAACCAAAAACAGTGGATATATTAGATATTTTTCGTAAAGTTGGGCCAGTAATCTGGCCGTTGCTTTTTTTCTCAATTTTGTCCTTAAGTGTGATTCTAGAACGTCTTTGGTTCTGGTTGCGAATTTTAAATCAGGAAAAGGAAATTGTTGCTCGTGTTTTAAATGCAGCTGGTGAAAAAAATTGGGGGTTGGCAACAGAGATTGCTAGACGGGCAACAGATCAGCCCATAGGCAGGTTTTTATATGCTCCCTTAAGCCAACCGAAAAGCGATATGGAACTTTTCCGATTAGCGCTAGAGTCAACCGCAGAAACGGAATTGGCTCAGATGCGACGCGGCGAAAAAGTTTTGGAACTTGTAATTGCTGTCGCCCCTTTGCTGGGATTATTTGGTACTGTTTGGGGTTTGATCGGTTCTTTGGAATCTATTCGGATTGGAGATTTAGGCACAGAAGCCACAGCAGGAGTTACTACCGGGATTGGAGAATCTCTCTACAGTACAGCTGTTGGCTTGGGTGTTGCTATTGTTAGCTTGATTTTCTATAGACTATTTCAAGCTCTTGTCGTTAATCAAGTCAAGGTATTTCGTAAGGCAGGTAATGATTTAGAAATACTTTACCTACAATCAGCGCCTGATCTGAGTAATAGTAAATCAGACATAGTCATCCCTCAGACTATTGTCCGAGATACTCCACGAGAAAACTTCATTCCTCCTCCGCCCCCACGCAACTTAGGACAAAACAAGTTTTCTCAATCTCCCGAAAATCCAGAAACCAATGCTTCTGATTCTTAACAATTAGTTAAAATTATCTCCTGGCTTGCAAGCAAGACAATGAAAATTAACCTGCACACTCCCATTGAAGAAGCTCAAGTTCAACTTATTCCCTTAATTGATGTTATTTTTTGTATACTCACGTTTTTTCTTTTGGCATCTTTACAACTCACCCGGCAGCAGGCAATTAATGTTGATTTGCCCAGAGCTAGTTCATCAACGGCAACCGAGCTAAAGCCACAGCGACAAATTTTACCCGTGACTATTGACGCCGTTGGACAAACTTATGTAGAGAAACAACCAGTTAGACGGGAGCAGTTGGGAGAAATTTTAAGTAAGTATCTCCAAGCCAATCCTACAGGCACAGTGGTGCTATATGCTTCCCGTTCCGCAACTTATAACGATGTGATTGAATTATTAGATTTGCTGCGGCAAGTTGGGGGCAATCGCGTATCTTTAGGTATTATCCCAGGTTCTTCAGAACAACCTAAGAATTCTCCCTCACCCATTACTCCTCCGTTCCCAGTTAATCCTCAGAGTAACCCTAACCTCTACCAACCTTCTAATCCTGGTCTAAATCCTTTTCCAACTGTACCCGGTCAACCGCCCATAGGAACAGGCGTTACTCCTATTAACCCTGGTAGTGTTCCCCAACAGCCCATAGCACCGAGAACTACCAATCCTACTCCGCAAAGGTGATCAGAAAATTATCGTGTAGAGAATCTAACGATTTACAGACGCGTTAAACTGCGCGTCTTTTTAATGATTTTGAATAAGAAATAAGCACCCGCAAAGGGCGCTTATGACTATTCGTTAGAGGTTGGGGGAGTAGCTGTAGTACCTGATTGTTGAGTACGCTGTTCGCGTTTTTTGCGATCGGCTGAGAGCAAATCTGCCATGACTACCAGTGCTTGGGTCATTTTATCTAGATTGGAAAGGTAAAGTTCCAAATCTTTATTAAGTTTGTCATCAGATAAATGCAAGCCAGCAGCAATGGTTTTGATTGCCTCAGTACGTTTTTTTTCGTCTTTGACCATTTCTGGCTCTGACAGTTCTAGTAATGAGAATAAACCGATCGCGAATAAGCGACTGTATTTAAAATTGGCATTGCTGGCGATCGCTTGCAGCGATGCTTGAAAATCAGCATCGTGATCAAGTTGATTTTGTTGGCTCAACCACGCTATTAAATCTTGGCTTGACAGACTTGTTGCCAAATTTTGCAAGCGTTGGGCATCTTGCCTATATAATTGCGGATCTGCCTCTACAGATCGTACCAGGGCGTTAAAAATCGACTCCTTATCTAATTCTGGTTGATAGCCTTGCATAAAACGGTCAAAGGAGGTGACGACGCCCAAGGCATAAATTGGGTTGTAGTGGAAGTCAACATTAACCTGGAGCAGGTGCATTTCCACCATCAATTCTTCTACAACCCGCCGATAAATAGTGTTGATCGGACGGGTGTGTAAGGTGTGGAAAGCTCGCTTTGTATCAGATAAAGTACGGACGTTGTTCACAAAGAGAATTTTTAAACTTCTAGGGCGACGTATGTTTATTTTCTCGCTTCCAGGCAACTTTGCCAAGTTTAGCTCTTTGTTGATCACGCCAATCTTACTAAAAAATCATCTATCAAGGGCTGTAACCCCCTTCCTTACACAAGTAGGCAAAATTTATAATATTGTGTGATTGTGTTAATAATCTATGAATTTCTCACCAGAGTTGCTAACTCTCGCGAATTATTTGGCTGGTGAATTTGAAAATCAACAACAAGCTCTTGCCGAGCCTACTTGGTATGTTCACCTGCGTCTGTGGCAAAGGTCTATACCTTTATTTTCTGAAGACAGTCTGACTCTGTTTGCTGAACAAGCCAACATTCTTAATTTAGATCAACCCTATCGTCAGAGAATCATGCGACTGACGGAAGCTAACGAACCTAATGCAGTGTTGAAAGTCCAATACTATATGCCAAAAGACCCATTAGCTTTACGTGGTGCTGGTCAGAACCCTTCGTTACTTCACAATCTTACACCTGAACAATTAGATTTGCTGCCTGGTTGCATTCTCAACGTGACTGCACAAATACAAGCTAGCGATCGCTACAAGTTTGTTGCTAGCCCTCCTTCCGGGGCTACTTGTTGCTTTAATTATGCTGGTAAAACAATACAAGTTGCCTTAGGATTTGAAGTTACTGACAAAGAACTCACAACATATGACAAAGGAATTGATCCTACTACTGGTGGGGCAATGTGGGGAGCGATTTTGGGCCCTTATCGCTACACTAAGCGAGAACAGTACTGAATTATGAATTATGAATTATGAAGTGTCTTTTTTTTGGACTCTTCACTTTTAAGATTAAAATTTGATTTAGCTGGCAATACTACGAGGTACACCCTCTAGAGCTTCCTCCTCTGTTTCAAAGATTTCAAAGACTGTGTCCATCATTGTTACCTCAAACACCAATTTGGCTTCTGGATGGACATTGCTGATCCGAAAACTACCGTTGACTTTATCAGCATCACGCATTCCTGCCACCAAGGAGGTAAGACCAGAACTGTCGATAAAGTTGACTTGACTAAGATTTACAACTATGTGACTGCTCAGTTTAGAAATACACTCTTGCAATTTCAAGCGAAATTGCCAAGCTGTAGTTATGTCCAAACGACCTATTGGCGCTAGGACAATAACGCTGTTGCCGTCTTGGCTTGTATAAGTTTTTTGTTCGATATGAATCACTTAACCTCCTCTTGGCATCTTTAAGCTCAACTAATTTGAAGTTGATCATCGTTAGATGTTAGTCGCTGGGAGTTCTGTTTACTACCAACTACTAATCCCTGTACGGGCGGGTTTGAACTTTCTAGGATAACGAAATATCTCAACAAACCCGCACGGCAGTCGCTACAACGGAGCGGAGCCAGAGAAGCTCCGCCTCCGGGGAACCTTCCTCCAGATTCGCCACTTTGCTTATACCGGGAAATCCATCCACCGCAAAGCGCTGCCTCACCTACTAACGTCCTTATTGCCATTCATCTTTACTATTGAAAGACAAAAGGCAAAATTGCTGAATTTTAAACTGTAATCTATCCAGCACTAGGTTACTTGTTTTACTTCTTACACAGGATTAATTGATTCTGTAGTTAGAGATTAACAAGCAACACAGATAAATGTCACCTAATTGCTGGATATTTAAATAGGTAGCTTAAATCACACTTTTTAAGCGTGATTTGGTACCCAGTTTACCCAATCTTGTGGTTTGAGAAAAGTTTCATACAATTCAGCTTCATGAGTACCAGGTTCGGGATAATACCCATATTCCCAGCGTACAAGAGGAGGTAGGGACATCAAAATTGATTCTGTACGTCCGTTAGTTTGCAAGCCAAAAATTGTACCTCGGTCATAAACCAAGTTAAATTCTACGTACCTGCCCCGGCGATATAGTTGAAAATTTCGTTGGCGATCGCCATATTCAATCTTATGCCGCCGTTCTACGATGGGTACGTAGGCGCTTAAAAAGGCTCCACCACAGCTTTGCGCAAAGGCAAACAAATCTTCCCAACCGCGTGGTGTAATTGCTCCTATTTGGTTACTGTATTTAGCTGCTTCACCATCAGGATTTGGGCCACGATATAAAGTGCCTCGACCGTCTTGGTAATCAAAAAACAGACCACCAACACCCCGTGTTTCGCCGCGATGCTTTAAATAAAAATATTCATCACACCAGCGTTTAAATACCGGGTAATACTCTGGGTGATGGGCATCACAAGCCTGCTTCAGTGTGGTGTGGAAATGGGCTGCATCTTCAGCGAAAGGATAATAGGGAGTCAGATCCGCACCACCGCCAAACCACCATACAGGCCCCGCCTCAAAGTAACGATAATTCAAGTGAACAGTAGGCACATAGGGATTACGGGGATGCAGTACCAGTGAAGTACCTGTGGCATAAAACTTGTGTCCTGCTGCCTCTGGGCGTTGGGTCAAAATAGAGGGCGGCAAATGGGAACCCCAAACTTCAGAAAAATTTACACCAGCTTGTTCAAATATTGCGCCTTCACGCAGAACGCGCGATCGCCCACCACCTCCCTCCGGACGCTCCCAAGAGTCTTCTTGAAACTGAGCCACTCCGTCCAATTTTTCTAAAGCTTGCGTAATTTCGTCTTGTAAATTTTTCATAAACTGACTGACTCTAGCTTTAGCATCAGTCGGCGGCAAAGAAGTCAACGACTCTGTTGACAAAGTTGGGCTTTGGGAGTTAGTCACCATAAAATCAATAACCTAAATTACAATTTCCAAAAAGCAAGAAAAATTTTCACTGAAAATAAAAGGCAACAGGAGTAAACAAACCAGTTAAAGTTACCCAGCTTGCTTTGTCTTGAAGTCAAGCACATGACTAGAGTTATTTTCCCTCAAATGCGTGTAGGCTTGTACACTGATTGATTTTTTTTCAACTTCTTTTCTTTATGTAAATTTTTTGCTATGAATGTTCAACTTCCAGCAAATTAGTCTATTAGCACTTGTGCAATTGGGCAGTAGATAGGAATAATATCAGACACTGATTAATGTTTTTATCAAAAATGGTCTCTGTTGCAGGGTTGTCATCTACGACATCAGAATGTTGACGAAGCTAACAAAAAGTAAAATTTAATAACTATATTAAAAGCTTTAAACAGCAGCTGCCTTTGTATCAAATCCAGACTTGCTGTACATCAGTCAAAGTGCCGACCATGCCAGAGTTACCAAAAAGCGTGTAGCGAGGAGGATTAGGAAGATGCGAGCTTGGTTGTCCAAATTCATCCACCGCAAACGTCGTCGGTTTTGCGCTTCTTTGGTGCGAACTTATCGTGAGATTAGTTCTGCTTCTGTTGATGAACTATGGCAAAAGCTAGTTAACTTGGCTGATGTGTCTTGGCATCCATTACTAAAAAGTACTAACGTTCCTTACGGACTGGTACCCAAACCTGGATTGATTTACCAGGCTGTAACACGTTGGTCACCAATTCCCATCCGGATTTTTGTCGAGCGCGTTAATCACCAAGAGTTATTGAGCGTGAGAGTGTTAGCGATTCCTGGTGTCGAAGAACGGGTTACTTACACAATAGAGTCTACAGTTTGCGGTACTTGTTTGTCATATTCTGTAACATTACGTGGTTGGTTATCACCCTTAATTTGGTCTTTGTCTCGTCCTTATGCTGATCGCGTGGCCAAAGCATTAATCCAAGCTGTTGAAGAAAATACTCTGTCAACAGTTTCAGGTAAAAGTAAACCTCTTAAGGATGGTTGTTTTGATTTTTAGAATTAGGGATTGAGTACTAGGTACTGGGAAAGAAATTCTTTCTAGTCCCCAGTCACCTGTCCCTAGTCCCTAATACCCCTAAAAGATAAAATCCAAGTAGATAATCATTGCTGTTTATTAAAAAAAATTGCGGCAGTCAGGGTAAAAAGCAAGGGTAAAAAACATTATGAATGATGTCCTCGATTCTCGCTCGGTCTTAGAAGTGTTGCGACCGGTACAAGACCCAGAACTCCGCAAAAGTCTGGTAGACATGAACATGATTCGCAACATTAAAATCACAGAAGGTAAGGTCAGCTTCACCTTGGTGTTGACTACACCCGCCTGCCCTTTACGTGAATTTATTGTTGAAGACTGTCAAAAGGCTGTTAAAAAGTTACCAGGCGTTACGGATGTATCGATAGAAGTTACAGCAGAGACACCCCAGCAAAAAAGTTTACCTGATCGTAATGGTGTTCCTGGTGTTAAAAATATCATTGCTATTTCCAGTGGCAAAGGTGGTGTCGGTAAAAGTACGGTGGCTGTAAATGTTGCCGTTGCTCTGGCTCAAACAGGAGCAAAGGTGGGTTTGCTTGACGCCGATATTTATGGCCCCAACGATCCCACAATGTTAGGACTAGCTGATGCCCAGATAGTAGTACGCTCCTCGGAAAAAGGAGAAGTACTTGAACCTGCTTTTAATCATGGTGTCAAATTAGTATCAATGGGCTTTTTGATTGACCGCGATCAGCCAGTGATATGGCGAGGGCCGATGCTAAACGGGGTAATTCGTCAGTTTCTCTACCAAGTGGAATGGGGAGAATTAGATTATTTGATAGTAGATATGCCACCAGGAACGGGGGATGCTCAGTTAACATTGACACAAGCGGTGCCAATGGCGGGGGCTGTAATTGTAACTACACCCCAAACCGTAGCTTTGTTAGATTCTCGCAAGGGCTTACGGATGTTCCAACAGATGAATGTTTCCGTCTTAGGAATAATAGAAAACATGAGTTATTTTATTCCCCCAGATCTGCCGGATAAGCAGTATGACATTTTTGGTTCCGGTGGTGGCTCTAAAACAGCAACCGAGTTGGGAGTACCTTTGTTAGGATGTATACCATTAGAAATTTCCACCAGAATTGGTGGTGACAATGGTGTACCAATAGTTGTAGCCGATCCAAGTTCAGCCAGCGCTAAAGCTTTTAAAGCGATCGCTCAAACAATCGCAGGCAAAGTATCGGTTGCAGCTTTGGCATAGGGAATAAGGACTAGGGACAGGTGACTGGGGACTAGGAAGAATTTCTTTCCCAGTACCTAGTACCGAGTACCCAATCCCCGATACCCAGTACCCAGTCCCTAATCAATAAATTTAAAATCTAAAAGCTAAAGTCTAAAATTATCTAATGTTGTTAAAAAGGTCACGTTCCTGGCTTCCCCAGCTACGTTGGAAATACTGGTTAAAACCTTGGCAACAAGTAGACTGGTTGTTATTTTGTTTGCCAATCAGCTTAACCATATTTGGCGGTATCATGATCCGCAGTACGGAATTAAATCAAGGACTCACTGATTGGTGGTGGCACTGGCTGATTGGTGGAATTGGTTGTGCGATCGCGCTCATTTTAGCCCGCATCCGTTATGAAAATATGCTGCGATGGCACTGGGTTACCTACACTCTGATCAACATCAGCCTAATTGCAGTCATGCTGATCGGTCATAGTGCTAAAGGCGCACAAAGGTGGATTGGCTTCTTCGGTTTTAACGTTCAACCCTCAGAATTTGCCAAAATCGGGATAATTATCACCCTCGCAGCTTTATTACACAAGCGCACAGCTTCTAGCCTTGATAGTGTTTTCCGGGCTTTAGCAATCACTGCTGTTCCTTGGGGATTAGTCTTTTTGCAGCCAGACTTAGCAACTTCACTAGTATTTGGGGCGATCGTCTTGGGGATGTTGTATTGGGCAAATGCTAATCCCGGCTGGTTAATATTGCTGATTTCTCCAATTGTTGCTGCAATTTTATTTAGCATACCTTGGCCATTTGCGATCGCTTTCTCACAAGACCTAACTTTCGGTCCTTTGGGGTTAGTTTGGTCAATCGCTATGGGCATTGTTGGTTGGTGGACTCTCCCCTGGCGGCGATTTGGTCTTGGCACCATTGGGGCATGGGGTTTAAATATGTTGGGTGGAGAATTAGGACTTTTTGCTTGGAAGTATTTACTCAAAGATTATCAAAAAGACCGACTCACGTCATTTATCAACCCCAATGCCGATCCCCTCGGTTCTGCCTATCACCAAATCCAATCTCGGATTGCTATTGGTGCTGGTGAGTGGTGGGGATGGGGACTTTTTAAAGGCCCAATGACTCAGTTAAATTTTGTTCCTGAACAGCATACAGATTTTATTTTCTCTGCTGTCGGTGAAGAATTTGGTTTTATTGGGTGTTTACTCGTTTTACTGGTCTTTGGCTTACTTTGTCTGCGCCTATTGCATATTGCCCAAACTGCTAAAGACAACTTTGGCTCACTGTTAGCTATTGGTGTCTTATCTATGATTGTATTCCAGATGATAGTTAACATTGGTATGAATGTAGGTTTAGCCCCAGTAGCAGGCATTCCTCTTCCTTGGATGAGTTATGGGCGTTCTGCGATGTTGACAAATTTCATTGCCTTGGGAGTAGTAGAATCGGTGGCGAACTTTCGACAAAAACAGAAGTATTGGTCATAGTCAACAGTCATGATCATTGATAATTGACAAGCAACAAAGCACAAATTACCAATGACAAATCACTAGTCACAAGTATTAAGCTATTAACAGGAACGCTAGAAGGTACACATTATGATCCTGCCAGGAGCAACTGTTCGCGTCAAAAATCCGACAGATATCTATTATCGTTATGAAGGACTCGTGCAACGGGTTAGTGATGGCAAGGTTGCCGTACTGTTTGAAGGTGGTAACTGGGACAAACTAGTTTCCTTTCGCCTTTCGGAACTAGAAGTTGTAGAAACCACAGCAGGACGTAAAAAAGCAAAATAAATTAGTTCTTTGTCACTTGTCATTTGTCATTTGTTCTTTGCTAATGACTAATGACCAATGACTAGTGACTAATGATCCATAACTACTATGCGCCTCCCCCTACCACAATTTGATAGAGGCGATCGCCATCCTAACCACTTTGCAGAGGTGATCGAAACTTCTACTTGTGAATTTTTAGCCCAGTGCTTGGAACCAGAAGATTTAAGCTTTCCTCCCATGCCTCCCTTCGGTAGTTGGGTTTATTCTGTAGATGAAGAGTCTGGCAATCAAGTGTATGCTGTAGTGCATTATGCAACCACTATGCCCGTAGATTCCGTACACCGACCAGTCGCTCTGGGGTTATCTTTGCAGGAGTTGCGAGAGGAACAACCCCAAATTTTTGCTATGCTCAAAACTGAGTTTCGTGCAGTCATTGTGGGGTTTAAAACGGCTTCTGGGACTCAAGGTTTGAATAATAGGATGTACCAATATCTACCCCCTCGCCCTCCACAAATCCATCAACCAGTTTATCGCTGCGAACCAGAAGCGATCGTGAAATTCACTGAAGAGTTTGATTTTTTACGGACACTACTTTGTGTTAACAGTGCACCAGTAGAGTCTTTGACAGCAGCAGCTATTCGCGAGGTATATCAGTTGCGTAAAGCTGATCGACAATGGCTAACAAAAGCTGGAAGAACTCTAAGTGTGTTGCTCAAAGATGACTACGATCGCTTACGGTTTATTTTGAGTCAAATCCACCCATAGGTAGTTGCTTGCTCGTGGATGTTCGTTAGTGTAAGTAAAATTTTGGAATTAAACCAGCATTTAGAGAATCGCAGCCTCACTGTTAACCCTCCAAGCCCTACCTATGGAACTGATATCACAAGTTCTGATTATTGAACCTAGTACCCGTGTTTTTGTCCAAGAACCCATTATTCCCTTTGCCATTCTCTTATTGGTTATTTTAGTTGTACCAATTCTGTTTGAGCGGCTACGAATACCGGGATTAGTAGGTTTAGTGTTATCAGGGGTAGTTTTTGGCCCTTCTGGATGGCATATATTTCATATCAATTCACCAATATTAAACCTGTTAGCAAATATTGGATTAATCTACTTAATGTTTGTAGCAGGTTTAGAAATTAACCTAGAGCAATTTCGCCATCAGCAGAAATGGCAAGCTTTAGGTTTTAGTAGCTTGACTTTTGGTGTACCTTTGGTGGTAGGCATTTTAATTGGCCGGAGCTTTGAGTTTGACTGGATTGCTGCGACCATAATTGGCTCTACTCTAGCTTCCTACACTCTTTTGGCATATCCCTTAATTAATCGTCTTGGAGTAATCAACAACGAGGCAGTTAGTGTAGTCGTTAGAGCTACTGTTTTTACTAATCTAGGTGCATTACTGGTATTAGCTTTATGTTTAGCAGTTAATACCAAAAACCTGGACTTTTGGCAGATCATTCCTTCACTGAATTCATTAGCTATTTACACATTCATCGTTTTAGTTGGTTGTAATTGGGCAGGTAAAGAATTTTTGCGGCGATCGGGAGAAGATGAGGGCAATCAGTTTTTGTTCGTGCTGCTTTCTGTGTTTTTCGCAGTCATAAGTGCGCAATTATTTGGGGTAGAAAGAATTTTTGGAGCATTTTTAGCAGGTTTAGCTGTAAATGAAGTTGTCGGTGAAGGGCCGATTAAAGAAAAATTAGTCTTTGCTGGTAGCGTGCTGTTCATTCCTATTTTCTTTGTTTACCTTGGCTTGCTCATTCACCTGCCCAGCTTGATTAATAGCATCGCTACACTTGAGTTAACTGTTTTAGTTGTTGTGGGTTTAATAGCTAGTAAATTTATCGCGGCTTTACTGACAAAACTGATTTACCACTACAACTGGCAAGAAATGTTAACTATGTGGTCGCTGTCACTGCCTCAGGTTGGCGTGACATTGGCTGCAACTTTAGTAGGGTATCAGAGTGGGTTGCTATCAGAAATGGTCTTAGACAGCGCCATTATACTCATGGTGGTTACATCAACTTTAGGGCCATTCATGACTAGTCAGTTTGCTGTTAGTTTGCCTTCTTCACCAACTCAACAACAACCTGCACTAGTACTACCCGAAAATGATTCTGAAAAAATAGACAAAAACCCCTTTACTATTATCGTACCAGTTTACAATCCCCAGACACAGCAGTACTTAATTGAGATGGCGGCATTATTAGCATATCAAGCTAATGGCAGAATTATGCCTTTAGCTATTGCCACTGCCGCAGCTCACATGGATGCACCCCAATTAGAAACGTCTTTGCAAAAGAGTGAAAAATTACTCACAAAAGCTACAGCACTAAGTCGAGTCTTGGGTGTAAAAGCAGAGCCACTATTACGGATCGATGATGCTTTTGCACAAGGAATTAGCAGAGCAGCACGCGAACACAAGGCGAATTTAATTGTTATGGGTTGGGGTAAACGCACTGGGTTAAGAGCGCGGTTATTCGGTAACGTCATTGATGGCGTTCTTTGGGCATCTCACTGTCCAGTCGCAGTCACACGTCTGGTGGACTCACCAAAAAAAATACAGCGTATCTTAGTGCCAGTGGAAAATATCATCGCACCAACATTACAACCCGTACAATTTGCTCAAATTCTGGCAGAAGCAAATCAAGCACAAGTGACTGTGTTAAATGTGTGTGATCGCCGTACTAGTTCTAGCAAAATATCATGGAGGCGATCGCAACTGTCTTTACTGGTGTCAAAATTAACTTTGCCTAATCCACCAGAAATTCAAATCATCGCTCATGAAAATGTTGCCCAAGCAATTTTGCAAGCAGCACGATTATATGATTTAGTTGTACTGCCTTTTGTACGTAATCGTACTAGTCCGGGTGGATTAGCTATTAGTGATGTTACAACTCAGTTAGCTAGTCAACTGACCTGCTCTATTGTCATGCTTGGAGAACCACAACACAGTTCATCTACAGCTTTATTAACAGGTATATCTAACTCTACAGCAGTTGTTTAAAAGACGGTAGATAGATGGCTTTAGAGCTAATTTGTTAATTACTGAACTACGTCTCCACTAGCTTAAGCTTTTGAGTGATTTCACGAGAAAAGTATTAGGAATTTTCCTAGCCGCAAAGATTTCTAGAAATTTTAGAAATTTTTACTCGTACAAAATTTCGTCGATATGTGTGAAACTGTGATTGGTAAATTGATTAGTAGCAAAATGTTGAGAATTAACATTATTATTTATTCAAATTAAAAAGATTGATTGAAGAATTTTAATCTTTTTAAAGATTGAGTAAAAATTTATGTAAATCTTAATATTTGCAAAAGATATTTGATAACTTTCTTAAATAATTGTTTAATTATTGAAAAATTACGTATAAACAACAAAACTTGTCTAAGAAAAATTATTGACTAATATTGACTAATATCTAGTTATCTCAATAATAATACATATGCTGTTTTTTATACCTTTAGTGGTGAATCTAAGCACAAGTCCTAGTTCTGGCTAAAAATATCTGCAACTACCAAGGAAACTATGAGAATTTTGGTGACGGGCGGTGCCGGCTTTATTGGTTCCCATCTGATCGACCGACTAATCAATGACGGACATGAAATAATTTGCTTAGACAATTTTTATACGGGTCATAAGCGAAATATTTTGAAATGGTTGGATCATCCTTATTTTGAGTTAATCCGCCATGATATTACTGAACCAATTCGGTTAGAGGTCGATCAAATTTACCATTTAGCTTGTCCTGCATCTCCAGTACATTACCAGTACAACCCTGTTAAAACTGTCAAAACCAACGTGATGGGAACCTTAAATATGTTGGGGTTAGCAAAGCGTGTTAAGGCTCGCTTCCTGTTGGCTTCAACTAGTGAAGTTTATGGTGATCCAGAAGTTCATCCCCAAAGTGAAGAGTACAGAGGTAGTGTCAATCCCATTGGACTTCGTTCATGCTACGACGAAGGCAAACGTATTGCTGAGACATTGGCATTTGATTATTACAGGCAAAATAAAGTTGATATTAGAGTTGCTCGCATTTTTAACACTTACGGGCCTCGGATGCTAGAAAATGATGGTCGGGTAGTAAGCAACTTTGTCGTGCAAGCATTACGAGGTATTCCTCTGACAGTATATGGTGATGGATCGCAAACCCGTAGCTTTTGCTATGTATCAGACCTTGTGGATGGACTGATACGGCTGATGAATGGAGAATATATTGGGCCAGTAAATTTAGGAAATCCTGACGAATACACAATTCTCGAATTAGCTCAGGCTGTGCAAAACCTGATTAATCCAGATGCACAAATTAAGTATGAGCCACTGCCAGCAGACGATCCGCGCCGCCGTCGTCCCGATATTACTAAAGCGAAAACATGGTTAAATTGGAAACCTACCGTTCCTTTACAAGAGGGGTTAAAACTGACTGTAGAAGATTTCCGCGATCGCATAATGAACACTCAAACCTCAAAAATCAATAGTTAAAAATACTCATGCAACAGTTAAACTAACTCATAACTTTTAGCTGTAGACTGCTGGAAACTTCTTTTTAAAACTTAACCCCAACAAAGCAAGGAATTGAGAAAAATGCGTGTTTGCGTTATTGGTACTGGTTACGTGGGCTTGGTGACGGGTGCGTGCTTGGCTCACATCGGACATGATGTTATTTGTGTAGATAACAACGAAGAAAAAGTAAAGTTGATGAAGGCTGGGCAGTCACCGATTTTTGAACCGGGACTCTCGGAAATTATGCAAGCTGCTATTCAAGGTGGGAAAATCGAATTTACGACCGATCTCGGTGCAGGAGTTAGTCATGGTGATATTCTCTTTATTGCTGTAGGAACACCACCACTACCCACAGGTGAAAGTGATACCCGTTATGTCGAAGCGGTTGCCCGTGGAATTGGTGCCAATTTGAACGGTGGCTATAAAGTGATCGTCAATAAATCGACGGTACCAATTGGTTCAGGTGACTGGGTGCGGATGATTGTTCTAGATGGCATCGCCGAACGGCAAAAAACTTTAGTAGCCGTTGGCGGTGGGCGTACTGAAGAAAAACTGCCTGAAATTACAGCTCAGTTTGATGTAGTCAGCAACCCAGAGTTTTTACGTGAAGGTTCGGCAGTTTACGATACTTTCAATCCCGATCGCATTGTTTTAGGTGGTAATAGTTCTCGAGCTGTTGCCATGATGCAAGAACTATATGCTCCAATTGTCGAGCGTAAATATGCCCAAGACCAGTCTCTACCACCAGTACCCGTGTTGGTAACAGATCTGAGTTCGGCAGAAATGATTAAATATGCTGCTAACGCCTTTTTAGCAACCAAGATTAGCTTTATTAATGAAGTTGCCAACATTTGCGATCGCGTTGGTGCGGATGTTACTCAGGTAGCTAAAGGTATCGGTTTAGACTCTCGAATTGGCAACAAATTCTTAAACGCTGGGATCGGCTGGGGTGGTTCCTGCTTCCCCAAAGATGTGGCTGCACTGATTCACACTGCCGATGACTACGGTTATGAAGCACAGCTACTGAAATCTGCTGTCTGTGTTAACCAACGCCAACGCTTGATTGCTGTGGAAAAGCTCCAACAAGCATTGAAAATCCTCAAAGGAAAGACAGTTGGATTACTTGGTTTAACCTTCAAGCCTGACACCGATGATATGCGTGATGCTCCAGCACTCAATCTCATTGAGCAACTTAACAGACTAGGAGCCAAAGTTAAGGCATACGATCCGATTGTGTCCCAATCTGGTTTGCGTGATGGTTTGACAGGTGTATTAGTAGAAACCGATCCCGAAAGACTTGCTGATGGTTGTGATGCTTTGGTATTAGTTACCGAGTGGCAGCAGTTCAACAATCTTGACTATGCCCAGATGGCAAAATTGATGAGTCACCCTGTCATGATTGATGGTCGTAACTTCCTCGATCCTGAAAAAATGGTGAGAGCTGGCTTCCAATACATAGGCGTGGGTAGATAAAAATTCAAACTCCACAAACCCTCGTTACCAGGTTCAACCTGGTAACGAGAAATAGAGCCTCTGGCTCTCTCATCATTTTCAGGACAAATTAAAAACCGCCTGAATATGCTTTAAGCAAAAGCACAACAAGCGGTTGTCTACAACCTAATAAAATCAAAGAAATAAAAGAGTCTATTATTGAGATACACCAGAAGCAGCAAGTTCTGCTAAACGTTCCTGCTGATCTTGAGAGATACAAGCTTGAATAACTGACTCTAAATCCCCTTCTAGAATGGTATTGAGCGAATAGTTTTGACCAAGGCGGTGGTCGGTAACCCGGTTGTCTTTATAGTTGTAGGTGCGAATTTTTTCAGAACGCGCTCCTGTACCAACCTGCGATCGCCGCATGGAAGTTACTGCTTCTTGTTGTTCGCGTAACTTCATTTCATACAACTTTGCCCGCAAGATCTGCATCGCCCGTTCTTTGTTTTGCAACTGGCTGCGTTCTTCGGTACAGAAAATCCGAATTCCAGTGGGTTTGTGCATCAAGTCAACTGCTGTTTCCACCTTGTTGACGTTTTGTCCACCAGCACCACCAGAACGAGCTGTAGTCATTTCAATATCTTTAGGGTCAATATGAATTTCCACGTCATCTACTTCTGGCATAATCGCCACTGTAGCAGTAGAAGTGTGAACCCTTCCTCCAGCTTCTGTAACTGGTACGCGCTGTACGCGATGGACTCCCGCTTCAAATTTGAGCTTGCTGTAAACGTTGTCTCCCTGAATTTCCAAAATTGCTTCTTTGAAGCCACCCATTTCGGCGAGAGATTCACTCACCAGCTTAACTCGCCAACCTTGAGTATCGGCATAGCGGGAATACATTCGGACTAAATCGCCAGCCCAGATACTAGCTTCATCACCCCCAGTACCTGCACGAATTTCCAACATGATGTTTTTATCATCATTTGGATCGCGCGGTAATAATAAGATTTTCAGGCGAGTTTCCAGATTTTCGATTTTTTCTTCTAATTCCTGAACTTCCATCGCTGCCATTTCTTGCAGTTCTGGATCGCCTTGAGATTCTTTGAGGACTTGACGCGCCCCTACTAATTCTTCTTGAGCTGTTTTCCAAATTTCATAGGTGTTGACTACTTCTTCCAAAGAAGAACGTGACTTTGCCACTTTCTGATACTCATCTGGATTTTTGGCAGTATCGGGATCGGCAAGACGACGAGTCAATTCGTTAAAAGTTTGTTCAACAGATTTAAGTTTCTCCAGTAAATACTGTTCAGCCATAACGAGTGCGATCGCTCCTTAAAAAATAACAAGTTGGCTCAAGCCTTAATGACAAGCGACCCAGCAGATGCAGGGTCGTCGTAAAATGAGGCTGCCAACCCGCTACTTTTTGTTTTTGCCGCCAGAAGCTCGATCGTTCGTCATGCCGTATTTACGACGGAAGCGTTCAACGCGACCTTCGGTGTCAATTATCTTCTGAGTACCAGTGTAAAATGGGTGGTTTCCAGACCAAACATCTACGTGCAGTTCTGGCTTTGTTGAGCCTACGGTCATTACAACTTGACCGTTGCAGTAAACTTTAGCCTCTGGATACCATTCAGGATGAATTCCAGGTTTAGCCATTGTTTTTTTGTTTGTGATTTTATTACGATTATAACTTTTAGCCTTGAGCCTAATTAATGGCAACAAATAGTTAGCCACTAGCTAAACACAATCCAAAATTGCTTAACGCTTGGAGTACTGAGGTGCTTTGCGGGCTTTGTGCAAACCGTACTTTTTCCGTTCTTTTGCCCGTGGATCGCGGGTAAGATAGCCTTCGGTTTTCAAAGGCGAGCGGTTTTCTGGATCGAGTTGACAAAGAGCGCGAGCTACTCCCAGACGAATTGCATCTGATTGTCCGGTTAAGCCGCCACCTTCGGCTTTGACCAAAATATCATATTCATTTTCCAGCCCCAGAGTTTCTAGAGGAGCTTTAATAATTCCCAGGTAATTGGGATTGAACTGGAAATACAAATCACCAGGTTTACCATTGACGTTTAGCTGACCGCTACCTGGAATTAGGCGTACACGTGCTATGGCGGACTTACGACGACCAGTACCCCAGTACATGGCACGACCGCCAGTATTATCTATTGCTTGCATTAATCTTGTTCTCCTGGAATAGTACTAATTTTTAGTTCTTGAGGTTTTTGAGCTTGATGAGGGTGAGTTGGGCCAGCATAGACTTTAAGCTTGGTAAATAACTGGCGTCCTAGACTATTTTTGGGCAGCATACCTTTTACAGCATGCTCAATAATCCGTTCTGGTAAGCGAGCTTGTAGCTTGGCAAAAGTTTCTGTTTTCATGCCACCGGGACGACCGGAATGACGACGATACAGCTTTTGGCTACGTTTTTTGCCTGTTACAGCTACTTTTTCTGCATTGATGACAATTACAAAGTCGCCTGTATCCATATGGGGCGTATATTCAGGTTTATTTTTCCCCCGCAGCACCATCGCAATTTCGCTAGCCAAACGGCCAAGACGCTGATCGGTGGCATCTATAACGTACCAATCATGTTTGAGGGAATTACCAGGAGGAAGGTATGTTTTGTTCAGTGTCATTTGTCATTTGTCCTTTGTCATCTGTCTTTTATTATTGTCATTTGTCTAGTAGTCATTTGTCTTTTGTCATGACTAATGATGACTAATGACATAGAGAGGCTGTGTATCAAACCAGACCTCTTTTGGAAAGGGAAAATCTGGATAGCCTACTCGCAAAAGGCATAGACCGTGAGAAGGCGCAGCATATTTCACCTCTTCTCGACGTTCATATTTCCAGAGGTCGGTAAAGTTAGCTAGCGATCGCTGCCCAGAACCTACCTGTACTAGCATTCCCACCAACAGCCGCACCATACCATACAAAAATCCATCTGCCTGAATTTCAATATGAATAAATGGATCGCTACGATAACACTCTACTGCTTGCACCTCTACCCAAGAATGCTTGCGACTTGAGTTAGCTCGATGAAATGCTCCCAGGTGATGGCGTCCAACCAGGGGTTTCAATGCTGCTTGCATCAATAATTCATCTAAAGGTGCATGATAGTAATGCCAACAAAAGGCTTTAGTGAACAAGTTCGGTCGTTGGTCAGTGTATATGGTATAGCGATATCGGCGATATGCTGCACTAAAACGAGCGTGCCAACTTTGACTCACAGCTGCTGATGCCCGAATCAATATATCTTTAGGCAAGTAGCTGTTTAAAATTGTTGCCCATTTATGAGCTGGTATTACACTGTTGGTGTCAAAATGAGCCACTTGAGCGGCGGCGTGAACTCCAGCATCAGTACGTCCCGCACCATGTAAGGTCACTGGATAGCCAAGGATGTTCGCCAGTGCTGTTTCTATTTCTTCTTGCACCGTGCGGTGTTGTAGTTGTCGTTGCCAGCCATGAAAATGAGTGCCCAGGTATTGGATTACCAGGGCGACTCGCTGGGTTGGTGTAGGCTGGTAGCTCTCTAACATACAATCGGCTAAAGGTTAAAGTTTGAAGTAAAGAAGTAAAGAAGTATGAAAGATGATCCTTCTGCCTTCTGCCTTCTGCCTTCTGCCTTCTTAAACCAGTTCAATTATTGCCATTTCGGCGTTATCTCCGCGACGACGCACGGTATGCAAAATCCGAGTATAACCACCTTGACGGTTACCATAACGACTAGCAGCTTGATCAAACAGAGCATGAACTAGTTGTTTATCATACAAATAACCGATCGCCTGACGACGTGCTGCTAAGGAGCCGTCTTTTGCCAAGGTAATCATTTTGTCTACTTCTGCCCGTACCACCTTGGCTCTGGTTAGAGTCGTGGTGATCCGACCATGACGAATCAACTGTGTAGTCAGCGATCGCAATAAGGCACGACGCTGGTCGGCAGGTTTACTGAGTTTTTTGACTCGACAACGATGACGCATAACTATGAACCATTAACGATAATACTTACTTAAGATGGCTGCTAATTGTTAATTGTTAGTTACTATTAACCATTAGCTATTAACCTCCATGCTTAGAAGACCTTTCGGTTGGCAAAGTAATACCTAAGCGTCGCTGCAAGGCTTCAACTACTTCTTCAGCCGACTTCTGACCAAAGTTTTTAATTTCTAAAAGGTCTTCTTGGGTATAATCCAACAAGTCCGCTACAGAATTAACTTGTGCTCGCTTCAGACAGTTATAAGCACGTACTGAAAGCTGTAACTCTTCGATTGGAATTTGAGCAGTGGGGTCGTCTGGGATATCAGAATCTGTATCTGTCTGTCTGATATCGATGTCTTTTAAGGGGTTAAATAAGTCTACTAAGATTCCAGCTGCCGAGGAAAGAGCTTCTTGAGGGGTAATACTGCCATTTGTCCATATTTCTAACAACAGCCTATCTTTGGGCAACCCACTATCACTACGAGTTTCTTCAACACTGTAGTTAACTTTTCTGACTGGCATAAACACCGAGTCAATTTGGAGAAAGTCCAAAGATGTGGCTTCTTCACGACCTCGCTCTATAGTGCGATAACCCTTACCTTTCTCAATCCGAAATTCCATTTCCAGCTTTCCACCATCAGCCAGGGTAGCTATATACTGGGTCGGATCCATTACTTCTACTTCACTTGGCAAATCAAAATGTGCCGAAGTGACGGTGGCTGGCCCAGTCACAAGTAAGCGACCTATTTGTGGTTGAGCGGAATAGCTTTTGAGGATAACTTCCTTCATCCTCATCATAATTTCCAAAACATCTTCCCTCACGCCCGGAACAGTAGCAAACTCATGTGTAACACCCGCGATTCGTACTGCTGTTACTGCTGTCCCCTCTAAGTTTGACAATAAAATCCGTCTGAGGGCATTGCCGACGGTAGTTCCTTGTCCCCGCTCCAGAGGTTCCAAAATAAATTTGCTGTAGTGGCTCCGACTTTCTTCTGTATTAGACTCTACACATTCAATTTGAAATTGCGCCACGGAGTAGCCTCCCTTGTTGTAAGGTCTTGCTGGTAGGCAATATTATTGCCTACAGATAATTTTTGCCCTGTGCTTGAGGTCTATCAAACTGCAATTTTCCAATGACGGTAGAGTTTGAAGTCCTGAAGAACTTAATGGGCGCTACTATTATGTTTTAGGTTTTCCGAAGTTTAGCAGCCCTTCGTGCAATGGCAACTGGCGCACTTCGGACGGCCACTATACGTGTGAGGGAAACAGGCAAGTTTAACAGTCATCAATAAATTTTCAGTAATCATTTGCTGTAGCCTGCGGCAAGCCGCTCGCTGCACATCTACATTGTTTACTGTTAACTGTTCACTGATTGCCTCTATTGCCCAACAGTCTTATGTCTATACTCGACGGCGTTTGGGCGGGCGACAGCCATTGTGGGGAATTGGGGTAATATCCCGAATTAATGTTATCTCTAGTCCTGCTCCTTGTAGCGCCCGGATTGCGGTTTCTCGACCTGCTCCTGGACCGCTTACCATTACCTCTATTTGGCGCATTCCCTGATCGATTGCTCGACGTGCTGCACTTTCAGCAGCAGTTTGGGCTGCAAAAGGAGTTCCTTTTTTTGCACCCTTGAAGCCGCTAGAGCCAGCACTAGCCCAAGAGATCACATCTCCGTTTTGATCGGTAATGGTGACGATGCTATTGTTGAAAGTAGATTGAATGTAAGCAATACCGTTAGGTACATTGCGTTTCTGTTTTTTGCTCCCAGTTTTTTTACTCGGTTGTCGCGCCATAGTGGTGTAACTAAATGAAGGTAAAACTTGCCTTTAGCAAGCATGAAAGAAGAATTATTTCGTTGGTGCTTTTTTCTTACCAGCCACTGTCTGCCTTCTACCGCGTCTGGTTCTGGCGTTGGTGCGAGTCCTTTGTCCTCTTACTGGTAGGCCTAAGCGATGGCGACGTCCTCTGTAGGTGCCAATGTCAACTAGACGCTTGATGTTCATCCCTTCCAAGCGTCTTAAGTCGCCTTCCACTTGATAGTTACTTTCTATTTCTGCCCGCAGGGCTGCTACATCGGCATCGCTGAGATCTTTTACACGAGTGTCTGGATTCACACCTGTAGTTGCTAAAATCTCTTTCGACCTTGATAAACCAATTCCGTAAATGTAAGTTAGACCAATTTCAACACGCTTGTCGCGTGGAAGGTCTACTCCGGCAATACGTGCCACAACTATTTTCTCCCTATGTTCTCAAGCTTTTTTGTTGGTTTGAACAGTGATTTTGTGCTTCACTCAATACCAAGCGCTATAACTGTAGTATTGCTTTAGCCTTGACGTTGTTTGTGCTTCGGATTAACACAAATCACCATGACGCGACCCCGGCGTCGGATCACGTTACATTTTTCACACATTTTCTTGACTGAGGCTCTGACTTTCATACTTTCCTAATTGATTACAAATAGTGAATTATAGCATTTTTCAAGAAATTATTCAGTTAAATGGTAGAAGGGAAACTAACAGATTTGGTTGTATGGTATAGTATTCTACATACACTTACTTTTTCCGAAATCTATAGGAGATTAAACCTAACTCATTTACTGACTCTTTCACCCTATTTCCTTATGCTTGCCAGCTAACATTCTTAGGTAAGTTTCTTTACAAGCTATGGAAGCCAAGACATTAACACTTGTGTGAACTAAAGCCGTTGGAACTTGTGATTTAGTAACAATCGAGGCATCGTTTTGTTCAACTTGAAAGCTATCATTTGGTAAAATTTCGGTGATTATACCTTCAATCTGAACCTTGTGTTGTTTATTCAAGCATCTGTTAACCTCCGATAAAATTATTACTTCTAAATTATTTTTTGCGTAGTCGATAAGTGATTCGACCCTTTGTCAGGTCGTAGGGAGTCAGTTCAACTTTGACGCGATCGCCAGGTAAAATCTTGATATAGTTGCGACGGATTTTACCAGAAATGTGAGCGAGAACGTTAAAGCCATTGTCGAGATCAACGCGAAACATCGCATTGGGCAATGACTCAGTCACAGTGCCTTCCATTTCAATTAAATCTTGCTTAGACAATTTGTTTGTTCCTCAACTCAACTATTGTTGCCGCTTGCAGCTAATTTTAGTCTGCAATTGCACATAATACGGAAAATATATCAACAGTTTATTAATATATCTTATCTAAAATTCTTGACACTATCTGGAATGAGAGTGGGTGAGAGTAGGATAGGATACAGTTTCCTAATCCCACTCTATATAGGTGCTTGTAAAACTAGGAAGCGTTTACCTGCTTTTTAATTTCGGTAGAAACTTCTTCAAGGGACTGATTACCATTGACACTCAGGAGTTGATGACGGTTACGGTAAAAATCAATCAAGGGGGCTGTCTCAGAGCGGTAGACTTCTAGGCGGCGACGAATCACCTCTTCTGAATCATCTTTGCGTCCACGTTGCAGCAAACGACCGACTACAACCTCATCTGGAACATCCAAATTAACTACCTTTTCTCCACGTTGAGCTAACTTTTGCAGCAATTCTTCTAAAAAAGCTGCTTGTTTCACTGTGCGGGGAAAACCATCAAGAATCCAACCTGAATTAGTATCACCTTGCTGGAGACGTTCCTCCACCATATCTTGTACAAGTTGATCGGGAACTAATTCTCCTCTATCCATGTAGCTTTGAGCTTTAATCCCAAGAGGAGTTTGTTCTTTTAACGCTTGGCGCAAGATATCACCCGTAGAAATATGGGGGATGTTCCAGTACTCAGCTAATTTTTTAGCTTGAGTTCCTTTGCCGGCTCCAGGTGGCCCCAAGAAGATTAATCGCGTCACTATTGTTTCACCATTCCTTCATAGCGCTGAGAAATCACGTAAGTTTGGATTTGTTTTGCTGTATCAATTGCCACACCAACTAGAATTAGCAAAGAAGTAGCACCTAATCCTCTGAAGGTTGGTACTCCTAAAGCTCTTTCTACGGCGGTGGGGATAATAGCAACCAAACCCAAAAAGATAGCACCCAAAAAAGTTAGTCGATTTAAAACGCGCTCTATATATTCGCTCGTGGCTTTACCCGGACGAATACCAGGAATACTAGAACCCATTTTTTTGAGGTTTTGCGCTATGTCAACAGGGTTTACAATCAAAGATGAATAGAAATAACTAAAGAATACAATCGAAATGAGGTAAACTAGCGCGTAAGCCCAAGATTGAGAACCGCCAGGACTTAAATAAGTATTGATAATGTTGGCGATTTCTGGATTTCTAGTAAAGTTGGCAATCAACAGTGGCAAACTAAGAATTGCAGCAGCAAAAATAATTGGCATCACTCCACCTTGATTTAAACGTAAGGGGAGATAGCTACGCTGCTCGGCGAAAATACGCCGACCAACTTGACGGCGAGCAGAAATAATCGGAATACGGCGAATAGCTTCTTGAACAAATACAATACCGACAATTGTCGCTAGGAAGACAAGGACAAGTACAATCACTGGCCCAACTCTTTCCCTCACTATTTCTTGGCCGCTACCTTGAATGTAAGCAATGGTATCACTAAGAGACTTCGGTAGTGTTGCCACGATGTTGACAAAAATCAACAAAGATGCACCATTCCCAATTCCCCTCTCTGTAATTACTTCCGACGCCCACATTACGAACATCGAGCCAGCCACTAGAGCTACTGCTGTTTCAACTACAAAAAATGGACTGAAGTTATAGGCAAAAGGTCTGAGCCAGAATCCTGCCAAGAAAACACTTTGAAGAATCGCCCAACCCAAAGCTACATAGCGTGTAATTTGGGAAATTTTCCGCCTTCCTGCTTCACCTTCATTTTTCTGCAAATTTTCTAAAGATGGAATGGCAGCAGTAAGTAATTGGATAATAATAGAGGCATTAATGAAAGGCAAAATACCCAGGGCAAAGACTCCCAAAGCCGACAGTCCGCCTCCAGAAAAAATATCCAAAAAGCTGAAGATTTGGTTATTACTACTAACAGCAGCAGCAAACTGCTCCCGATTAATTCCTGGTATGGGTATGTGTATGCCCATACGAATCAAAATCAGAATACCAACGGTGACAAGCAGCCGACCTCTCAGCCCAGCTGCTTGTGCCATTTGCATAAAAGTTTCTTGAGCTGTTGGGGGTTTATCTCGACTGATCATAGAGGGCTACCTTAAGATAGTGAAGCAGGCGCTGGCTAGAGTAGGCGTACGCTTAGGTGTGCTCCCAGTTGGCTCACTCTAAAACTTCACAACTCCCACCAGCTGCCTCAATTTTGCTACGAGCTGTACCTGTGAAAGCTGCCGCCTTAACTTTGAGCGGAACGCTCAATTCCCCATCACCCAAAATTTTCAATGGACCTTTGACAGCAGTGAGAATACCTGCTTCTTTTAGAGAGGTCAATGTTACTTCTGCATTTGCTGGGAGGGAGGCTAGCTTCTCTACATTAATCGTAGTGTAATTTTTACGATTAACTAGAGGAAAGCCCTTCAACTTTGGGATGCGGCGGTATAATGGCTGTTGACCACCTTCAAAACCAGGCCTGGTGCCGCCACCAGATCTAGCTTTTTGACCACGCATACCTTTACCGGCACTAGCACCCTGACCAGCAGATACACCACGACCTAGACGACGAGGTCGTTTTTTTGAGCCTTTTTGAGGACGAACATCGTTTAATCTCATAATCAAAGCTTTTCGTAAGAGAATAATTTTAGTTTGCTAATAGCTAACAGCTAATGGCACATAACAATTAGCAATTAGCATTTAGCTATTAAATGTAAAGATTTTCTACAGAAACACCCCTGTCTTCAGCAACTTCTGAGAAAGTCCGCAGGGTGGTAAGGGCATTGATTGCAGCTCTTGCGTTGTTGAGAGGGTTATTAGAGCCGAGTTGTTTAGCTAAGATATTACGAATGCCTGCCAACTCCAGCACAGTACGAACAGCACCACCGGCAATTACACCAGTCCCAGGAGCGGCTGGACGCATCATTACCTTTGCACCGCCACCCATGCCATTAATGGGGTGGGGAATAGAGTTGGATTTAGTAATAGGGATGTCAATTAAGTGTTTTTTGCCGTCGGCTACACCTTTTTTCACGGCACCAATTACATCCGAGGCTTTACCTACTCCCACACCAACTTGACCGCGCTCATTACCGACGACCACGATCGCGCGGAAGCTAAGTTTCTTACCTCCTTTTACTACTTTACTGACTCGGCGGATCTGAATAACCCGCTCTTGCCAGTTAGTTTCTTCTTTTTTTGCGCGGTTAGCTTTACGACGATTTGTTGCCATGTTTCGATAGTCCTTTGTCCTTTGTCATTTGTCACTTGTCCTTTGCCATTCGTCATTTATTGCTAATGACTACTAACTAATGACCAATGACTAGTGTTTAGAAATCTAACCCAGCCTCACGTGCTGCTTCAGCTAGTGCTTTGACTCGACCATGATAAAGATTGCCACCGCGATCAAAGACTACTTTTGAGATGCCTTTTTCTAGTGATCGTTGAGCTATCAATTTACCAACTTCGGTAGAAGCTTGACAGTTTTTACCTGAGCCGAGTTTGGATTTCAATTCAGGTTCAACAGAAGAGGCTGCCACTAAAGTATGATGACTAGTATCATCAATTACTTGAGCATAAATATGCTGGTGTGAACGAAACACTGCTAACCGTGGACGTTCCGTAGAACCGTTTACTTTGCCGCGTATGCGCCGATGGCGACGCTGTCTTGATTCTATACGAGTAAGCTTCATATTTATTTCTTACCACCTTTACCAGTCTTACCAGCTTTGCGTCTAACTGCTTCGCCGGAGTAACGAATACCTTTGCCTTTGTAGGGTTCTGGTGGACGAACGGCACGAATTTTGGCTGCCGTGTTGCCTACCACTTCTTTGTCATAGCCGCTGACAATAACATTGGTGTTATTTTCAACTGCAAAGTTAACTCCTTCTGGTGGTGCAATCTGCACTTGATGGCTATAACCCATATTTAAAACGAGGGTACGACCTTGGACTTGAGCCCGGTAACCAACTCCTTGAATCTCCAAACGTCGTTCAAAGCCTTTGGAAACTCCTTCAACCATATTGGCAACCAAGGTACGGGACAATCCGTGCATTTGCCTTGAGGTGCGTGAATCATCTCGACGGCTAACCGTCAAGATTTCCCCTTCTTGGGAAACTATTACATGATTGGGAAGCTCGCGAGAAAGCTCACCTTTTGGCCCTTTGACACTAACTTTGGTGCCATCAACTGTCACTTGCACTTTTGCAGGGACTGTGATTGGGCGTTTACCAATTCGAGACATAACCTTTTGTCCTTTGTTGTTTGTCGTTTGTTATTTGTCTTTTGTCTTTAGCTAATTACAAATGACAAATGACTAAATGACTACCAGACGTAGCAAAGTACTTCGCCACCCAAATTCTGACGCCGTGCTTCCCGATCGGTCATGATGCCACTGGAAGTCGAAATAATGGCAATGCCAATACCACCTAATACCCGTGGTAATTCCTTTTTGTTGGAGTAAACACGCAAGCCTGGTTTGCTGATTCGCTTGAGGGCAGTAATAATTGGTTGGCGATTTTTACCCTTATACTTAAGGGAAATCACCAAGTTACGTTTTACTCCTTCGCCTGATTCTTCGTATTCACCAATGAATCCTTCTTCTCGAAGGACTTTGGCTATACTACGGGTCATTTTTGTGGATGGCACTTGTGTAGTTTGATGCCTCGCTAAATTAGCATTGCGGAGGCGCGTCAACATATCAGCAATAGTGTCGTTTGTTGCCATCGTTTCCTCTATAAATGAATTTATTGATCCCGAAAGGGCATTCCCATTTCTTTTAGTAAGGCGCGACCTTCTTCGTCAGTGTTAGCTGTAGTGATGATGGAAATATCCATCCCTCGGATTTGGTCAATACTGTCGTACTCGACTTCTGGAAAAATCAACTGCTCTCTGACGCCAAGAGTATAGTTACCACGACCGTCAAAGCTCTTGGGGCTGACACCACGAAAGTCACGAATTCTCGGTAAAGACAAGTTGATTAAACGGTCGAGAAAAGCATACATCCGATCGCCTCTAAGGGTGACCATGATCCCAACAGGCATACCTTGACGAATTTTAAAGCCTGCGATCGCTTTTTTTGCCCGCGTTACTACGGGTTTTTGACCGGTGATCAAGGCAATTTCACTTAAAGACGCTTCCAGAGCTTTAGCATTTTGCGCTGCTTCCCCCAAACCCCTGTTCACAGTCACTTTCACCAACTTTGGTACTTGATGAATATTGGTGAATTCAAACTGTTGCATCAGTTTAGGGACAATCGTTTCTTGGTATAAACTTTTTAGTCGTGTTGCCATAGTTTTTGTCCTAGTTACCCCTGGGCTTGGTCAGGGAAAAATTATTTGTTAGTTGTTAATTGTTAATTGCTAATTGTTAATTGTTCTATTAACTATTAACCATTAACCATTAACCACTTTCTATTTATCGACAATTTCTCCAGTTTTCTTGAGCATCCGAACCTTTTTGCCTTCAGCAGTGAAGGTATAACAGATGCGACTAGCAACGTTTTGCTTATTGGAGTAAAGCATGACGTTGGAACTGTGAATTGGATATTCTTGGGTGACAATTCGTCCCGATTCGCCTTCAGCTTGGGGTTTGACGTGCTTAGTCTTGATGTTGACACCTTTGACAACGACTTTACTTTCTTGGGGAAGTGCTTTGATGACTTCACCAACTTTGCCTTTGTCTTTACCGGCAATCACCTGCACAGTATCCCCAGTTTTGACGTGCATTTTGTAAAATTTGGGCTTCTCCTTCTTGCTTGGCATTAGAGCACCTCCGGAGCCAGAGAAACAATTTTAGTAAAGTTTTTGTCGCGCAATTCTCGTGCAACTGGCCCAAAGACCCTTGTTCCTCTGGGGTTGCCATCTTTGTTGATGATAACTGCGGCATTATCGTCAAAACGAATACTCATACCGCTATCCCGCTTGATATTGTGACGGGTGCGGACGATCACTGCTTCTACGACATCAGATTTTTTTACAGCCATGTTGGGCTGTGCGTCTTTGACAACAGCGATAATTCTATCGCCGACGTGACCGTAGCGACGGTTACCTGCCCCAAGGACGCGGATACACATAAGTTTACGAGCTCCGCTGTTGTCTGCAACATTAAGATAAGACTGGGGTTGAATCACAATTACTCTCCTTGGTTTTGTTAATTGCTAATTGTTAATTTTTCATTGTGATTAACCATTAGCTCTTAAGCTATTAGCTATTAACCTTTAGCTATTTTTTGTGGTGAGGATTTCTGTGACTTGCCAGCGCTTAGTCCTGCTCAGGGGTCTAGTTTCTTGAATGCGAACGCGATCGCCTATCTTGCAGCGATTCTCTTCGTCATGAGCTTTATAACGCCGGGTTTTCACCACAATTTTGCCGTACTTGGGATGGGGAGCGCGATTTTCAACGGCGACTACCACCGTTTTTTGCATTTTGTCGCTCACTACCAAGCCAACTCTTTCTTTTACTGCCATACTTTCTTACTCTTGTTCTTTAGCAGGTTGACTTGTTGCCCGCTTGCGCTCTGCTTCTACCGTCATTAATTGGGCAAGGCGGTGTCGGGCGTGTCGAAACTGATGAGGTTTTTCTAATTGTCTTGTCGCTTTTTGCAATCGCAACTGAAATAACTGCTTTTTGACAGCAAGAATTTCCTCTGCCAATTGTTCGTCAGTTAATTCTCTTGCTTCTGAAATTTTGGGAAGAGGCATAACCTACTCCTGCGTCTCCTGTTCAGAGCGTGAAATGAACTTAGTTTTAATCGGCAGCTTATAAGCAGCCAAGCGCATGGCTTCACGGGCAGTAGCTTCTGGTACACCCGCGATCTCAAATAATATTCGTCCTGGCTTTACTACTGCTACCCAGTATTCAGGCGAACCTTTACCGGAACCCATCCGGGTTTCAGCAGCACGCATTGTTACAGGCTTATCTGGAAAAATGCGAATCCAGATTTTACCACCTCTACGGATGTAACGGGTCATTGCCCGACGAGAGGCTTCTATTTGGCGGGCGGTGATCCAAGCAGGTTCTTGAGCTTGGAGGGCAAAATCACCAAAGTTCAGGGAGTTGCCTGCGGTGGCAAGACCTTTCATTCGTCCGCGTTGCTGTTTGCGGAATTTTGTTCTTCTAGGACTTAGCATGATTAGGTACTAGGGACTAGTGATTGGGGATTAGGGATTGGGGATTAGGAATGAATTTGGAGCAGGGATTGGAAACTTGCATTTTGCCCAGTCACCAGTACCTAATCCCCAGTTCCTTTTTTATCCTTCATTTGAGCGGTCTTCAAATTGCTGACGACGGCGCTGTTGTTGACGACGACGTGGTTCGCGCTCCCGTGTTGTTGCTGGAGGAGGCGTTTCTTCTTGTCCGGGAATAATTTCTCCCTTAAATACCCAAACCTTGATACCGAGAATACCGTAGACAGTTTTTGCCGTACAGTAAGCGTAATCAATATCGGCTCGTAAAGTATGTAGAGGTACTCTACCTTCACGAGTCCACTCAGTCCGAGCAATTTCTGCGCCGTTCAAACGACCACTAACTTGCACTTTGATGCCTTGTACTCCAGCCCGTTGAGCGCGCTGGATGGCTTGCCTTACTACTCGTCGGAAGGAAACCCGGCGTTCTAGCTGTTGAGCGATATACTCAGCAATTAAGTAGGCATCAGCATCAACGCGTTGCACTTCAACGACGTTGATCCGAATTTGACGATGGCTACCCAACAGTTGTTGAAGTCCATTTCGTAATGCTTCGATGCCTTGTCCACCTCGACCTACAACCACACCAGGTCGAGCTGTGCGTACTTCGAGATCGATTTGATCTGCTTTACGCTCAACCCGCACTTCAGAAATGCCAGCGTTGTTTTGAGCGTATCTGCCCAGCTTTTCTTCAATAAAATTACGAAGTTTGTGGTCTTCTTGTAAAAGTTCTGGATAACGGCTTGGGTCGGCAAACCAACGAGATTGGTGTTCTTGGGTAATTCCCAAGCGAAAACCAACTGGATGTATCTTCTGTCCCACGAATGCTTCCTCTAAAAATTTCTTTTTGTACGCAATTATCTTCGTGTAGATGTGTTTTGTTTGTTTATTGAGCTGCTGCTCCCGGAGCTACAGCCACAGTGATATGACACGTTGGTTTGCGGATTTGGTACGCACGTCCCTGTGCTCTTGGCTGGAAGCGTTTTAGGACTGGGCCTTGATCTGCATAAGCTTTAGTGATAACCAGTTCAGCACGATCTAGTCCGGCATTATGCTCGGCATTAGCAGCAGCACTTCTGATCAGCGTTAGGACTGGTTCACAGGCTCGATAGGGCATGAATTCCAGAATAATCAGTGCTTCTCGATATGAACGTCCGCGAATTTGGTCAAGTACTCGCCGTACTTTGTAGGGAGACATACGTACATAACGGGCGATCGCCTTTACTTCATTAGTAGTATCATTAGCCATAGTTTTCTCCTGTGTAGGGACTAGAGACTAGGGATTAGGGACTAGGAAAATTACTAGACTCTAGCCTAAGCCTCCCTAACTCCTTTTATCTCCCTGCTTTTTTATCCTTGGCGTGACCTCTAAAGGTGCGTGTAGGAGCAAACTCGCCCAGTTTGTGTCCTACCATTTGGTCGCTCACGAAAACGGGTACGTGCTGACGTCCGTTGTGAACTGCGATGGTGTGACCTACCATTTCAGGCAGAATTGTCGAAGCTCGCGACCAAGTTTTGATAACTTCTTTTTTGTTACTGGCGTTGAGCTTTTCTATTTTACTCAACAGGTGATCCGCAACGAAGGGACCTTTTTTAAGAGAACGACCCATAAGTGTAGGAATTGGTAATTAGTGATTGATAAAAGCTAGTTGCTAATAGCTGATAGCTATTAGCTATTAACATTAACTTTCACGACCGCCACGACCCCGTTTAGAAGATTTGCGGCGACGACGCACAATCAACTTGCTACTTGGTTTTTTGGGTTTGCGAGTCTTCATACCCAATGCTGGTTTACCCCAAGGTGTGACAGGGCCGGATCTACCAATAGGTGCTCGTCCTTCACCACCACCGTGGGGGTGGTCAACTGGGTTCATGACGCTACCTCTAACATGAGGACGGCGTCCTTTCCAACGAGTTCTACCTGCTTTACCCAAGCTCAAGTTTCTGGCATCTAGGTTACCCACTTGTCCAATGGTGGCATAACACTCCCGCCTTACCATCCGGACTTCTCCTGAAGGCAATTTCAAGCTCACGTAGTTACCTTCTTTGGCTACTACTTGAGCACTTGCTCCGGCAGAGCGAACGATTTGACCACCTTTGCCTGCAGTTAACTCCACATTGTGAACATTTGTACCCAAGGGGATGTTAGCCAGTGGTAAGGCATTCCCATTTTCAATGGGAGAATTTGGGCCAGCAATCACTGTTGTGCCAACTTTTAAGCCGTTGGGCTGAAGGATGTAACGCTTCTCGCCGTCTTGATAATGCAAAAGAGCAATGCGTGCGTTACGGTTGGGATCGTATTCAATTGCCGCGACTTTGGCGGGAATATTACGCTTATCGCGTTTAAAGTCGATGAGCCGGTAAAGTTTCTTGTGTCCGCCACCCCGGAAACGACTGGTAATACGCCCTTGGTTATTTCGACCTTTGCGACGATGTTTATATACAGTTAAAGATTTTTCCGGCTCGGTCTTGGTAATTTCTGCAAAGTCGGAAATTGTGACTTGGCGAGTACTGGGGGTATAAGGGCGATAAGAACGAGTACCCATCTTGTTTTAAACCTCTGGGAATAGAACTTGTCTAATCTTCTCTTCATCCCTAGCCGCCACTGTGACAATGGCTCGCTTGTATTGGGGTTTATAACCAATAAATCGACCAACGCGCTTTTTTTTACGAGGTAGATTTGTGGTATTCACCTGTGTGACTTTAACGTCAAACAGACTTTCTATTGCCGCTTTGATTTCTGGCTTTGTCGCTTTTGGAGTGACTTCAAAAGTATATTTGTTCTGCTCCATCAGCATGGTTGCCCGTTCGGTAACGATGGGGCGACGTATTAAATCAGGAAGTTTGCGGGGGTCAAACTTAGTCACTGTAGACCTCCTGAATTTTTTCTAGGGCTGATGCTGTAACTACGATCTTGTCAGCGTGCAGCAAATCGTAAACATTGAGCTGATCAGCAGCAATTAGCTTTAAATTCTCAATATTGCGGGCTGACAAGTATACGTTTTCGCTCCGCTCAGACATTATTAATAAAGTTTTTTGTTCTGGTTCGGAACCCCAACGAGCGATCGCCGACACTAATTCTTTTGTCTTAGGACGTGCTAGCTGTTCGCTAAAATCTTCTACCACAATCAAGTCATCAACACGACTGCTAAAAGCCGTTCGCAGTGCCAGACGCCGTTCTTTGCGGTTCATTTTCAGGTTATATTCCCTGGGTTTTGGCCCAAAGATGACACCACCACCACGCCACAATGGTGAGCGAATAGAACCCGCACGCGCCCGACCGGTACCTTTTTGCCGCCAAGGTTTACGACCGCCGCCTCTGACTTCAGAACGGGTTTTCGTACTAGCATTTCCTTGGCGAGCGTTGGTCAATTGTCTAACCAAGGCTCGATGCACAACATGAGCCGCTGTTTCTTCTTTGGCAACCCGCAACTCAAAGCTTTTCTGCCCGACTTGCTCTCCTTGCCAATTTTTGACTACACATTCAACCATTTTCGTGTCCTTTGTTCTTTGTCATTTGTCCTTGGTAGTTTTTCTCTACTAATGGCCAATGACTAAATGACTACTTACCAACTTTCTTCGCAGGCACAATATTTAGTAAGGTTCCTGGTTTGCCAGGAACGGCTCCCTTGATTAGTAATATGTTGCGTTCCGGGTCTACTCGCACCACAGTCAGTTTACGAACTGTGACACGGCTACCTCCCAAACGACCCGGCGCCCGCTTACCTGGATAGACACGACCGGGTGTTGTCCCAGCACCTGTAGAACCAGGTGCTCTGTGATTTTTAGAACCGTGCGACATAGGCCCACGACCGAAGTTGTTGCGTTTTTGATTACCAGCAAAACCACGACCAATACTATTGCCTATGACATCTACAATCTGACCTGCGCTAAAAATATCTGCCTTAATTTCTTGACCTAGTGAATAATCGCCAGAATTATCTATGCGATATTCGTGCAAGTGACGTAATGCTGGAGCAGATGATTTAGCTAAGTGACCTAATAGCGGTTTATTTAGCGCTTTTGGCTTTACTTCACCATAGCCGATTTGAATGGCAAAGTAACCGTCGGTCTGTTTTGTTTTGACTTGGGTAACTGTACATGGCCCTGCTTGGATAACGGTGACAGGAATAGCTACTCCTTCATCGCTAAAGACTTGGGTCATGCCCAGTTTCGTGCCGAGAATACCTACAGACACAGTTACTGGCTCCTTTTTACTTGTTTCCTTGGAAATTGGATTCTTCAGAAAGCTGGTATAGGCGTCTTTAAGACGATTTACCGCTTACTACGGTACCTCCTAACGAAGTCAGGAACAGCCTAGGTAATGGGCTTCCAACTTCTGGGTTTTTCACCAAGCGTCCGTACTATTTGGTGAATCCATAATTGAGTTTCACTCATTCCTCACCAGAACAGCCAAAAATTCCTTCTTATTCAGAAGGAGTCATTTTTGGATTTTGTGCAAGGCTTTAAGAGCTTTGCGCTTTGTGCAGCAATACTTTGTTACTTAAGCAATTGCTCTGGCACTTCTGGTTGTAGTAGGACTTAGGCAGCGACTTGCCCAGTATCCATTGACTAAGACTAATGCAATGCTATAAACCAACATTACTGCTTAGTTTCTACTTGTTTCCTTAAACTATACGCTTAAGGGCTTACCTGTTTTTCTCAGGGCTGAGAGAGTGAACGTTTTTGACTGCTCAGGGCTGGCTTGAGTTTATAACTCACTCTGCCCTCTTAAGTTAACCTTAAGGCTTATATAGTCTACCAGCCTATTGTCCACTATAGCTAGCCATTTTGGTTTGGAATTTAGCTAAGGACAACAGGATTGCACACTAAATAATTGGCCACAATCCAGTAGTATAGATCAAATATTTATTTTTGTCTAGAAAAATTTTACATTTATATTTTCAGTAGAGAAGCAGCAAGAGGGGAGTAGGGGAGGTGGGGACACGGAGACATGGGGAAGGGGAGAGTAATAAACCACTAACCAATTGACTAAATGACTAATGTGTTGATGAGGCTAATTTAGCTTATAAGTTAATTGTGTAACTTAATGTAACAGCAAACGGTAAATAATAGAAGTATCTAGGTGGGATAGGACAAAAATCTATGGCACTAATTACCACTGGTAACACTTTAATTCGCGATCTGGAAAAACATGGCGCTCTTGGTGTATACGTACCTCTAGAAGGAGGGTTTGAAGGTCGGTATAGACGGCGACTGCGTGCGGCTGGCTATGTCACTCTGCACATGACTGCTAAGGGACTGGGAGATGTTTCTGCCTATCTCACAGGGGTTCATGGTGTTAGACCTCCGCATCTTGGCAAAAAAAGTACTGCTAGTGGAGCGGCAGTAGGTTACGTATATTACGTACCCCCCATTGTCAATTATCAGCTCGAACAGCTACCACCTAAATCAAAGGGACTAGTGTTGTGGATCATTGAAGGGCATATTCTTTCTGATGAGGAAGTTGAGTATTTAGCTAATTTGCCCAAACTAGAACCACGAGTCAAAGTGGTGATTGAGAGGGGTGGCGATCGCGCTTTCCGGTGGATGCCACTGGAAAAGACTCTGTTAGCTAGTTAATCATTGGTCATTAGTCTTTTGTCATTGCTGTTTTCGTAATGACAAAGGACTATTGGCTTTAGTGCATTAGCTCTCCTACTAATCAAAATTGGTAGCGGATTTCTCCCCTAATTGTATTATCGATAACGTTTTCTAGCCCGATCACTGTCTCATAATCAATTGCACCTGTAAAATTTTCCGAAAACACTATCTGCGCTCCTGTAGCTAATTTAAAGTAATTGCGATCGGGTTCATTTGTTTTTGCACGCATGGGTATACCGGGTTGGGTAACGAGTTCCGTAGTGACATTGCGGCTGTTTTCAGCAAATTGATGTTCGTAACTGGCGCGAACATTGGGTATGACGGTGCCAATCCCAGTTCTTAATACTAATGCTGCTTGAGTACCGATGCTTAAGATAAATGACTCTGCTTGTTGATCGTCTACTTTCATATTTAAGCTGCCAGCTTCTTTTTCTGTGTAGCTGTCAATGCTGACGCGATCATATCGCAAACCAACAGTTGGTCCATAGGAAACACTGCCCGATTTAGCAATATAACCACTATTTAAATTAACGGAAAACTGCCTGCCTTCAGTGTTAGCAGTCGCTCTACGATTGTTGAAGTTGATTGTACGTTTTATATCAAATTCATTACCACCATAGCTAATTGCAGCGTTGCTGTAAAAGTTTTTTTGGGCATAGTTACTATACACAGATATGGCATAACTATTTACTTCAATATCACCCTTATTTTTACGCAATTCATTATCATTATTTACAACGCCTAATGCAGTTCCCACAGAAAGTTGATCTGTAATATAATAATCAAAGCCTGCTGTCACACCTGAAGTTGTAGAATTATAATCTATATTTTGATTATTAGAATTTTTATTAGCAAAATTAACGTCACCGTTGAGGAAAACAGCTAAACGGTTTGCTGATGGTTTGACAGAAGTATTTCGTAATGCCAGAAGACGAGCATCAATTAGCTGTACTTGTCTTTTAGCAACATTTAAGGCAATGTCTGCTTGGGGAAGAATATCTTGAGGCGCATTTAGCACCGCAACTGTATATTCTGCTATCAGTTGATGCCCGCGAGCTGTAGGATGAATCCCATCCCAAAACAAATATTGATCTGGATTTGAACAAAGTGTACCTACAGCTTGATTAAAACAACGCTCTGTGACATTTGTGTAACCATACTTCGCAGGTTCAGCTAATATTTCATTAACTAAGGCATTAACATCTAAAGGAATAATATTAACGTTACGGTTTTTTGCTATCTCTTGGAGGGCAAGATTTAAGTTGTTGTTATGACTGTTGGTTAGGGCGGTAGTAGTGGAAGCAGTTAAGAGCGATCGCTCTTGAGGAGTTTTACCCAAGTCTGGCAAGTTAGGCACGATAATATTGCGAGCGCCTTTATTAATGAGTGTTCTGACTGCATTAGATAAGTTGTTTACTACCACTTGCGTGTCGGTTGCTCTTTTTTCTGTTGGCTCAATTAAATAATCGTTAGCGCCTGCCCATAAGATAAAAAGAGCATCGGAACTAGGTTTTCCGGGTATGGAAGTAAAGCTGTCAAGTTGATCTGGCAAAGATGGCAGTGGTATTTTTAGTGTTTCACTCAGAGCATTATTATTACCTGATGTAGAACCACCGATCGCAAAGTTATTAGTAGCATTAGCATCTAATTTTAAATCAGAACTTAGTATTTCTACCCAAACTGGGCCGTTAGAGAAACGCCCCCGAAAGTAGGGAGGACTTAGTGGAAATATGCCTCCTGTTAATCTAAACAAGTTGCCATTATCGGATAGACTATCACCAAAGATAAAAAGCTGATTGTAATCATCTGCTAAGGCTTTAAAAGGGATAAGGGCTGGGATTAAAGAAAGTGCAATGCTTATATTTTTTACTGTAATTTTTGTCATATAGATTTGCATAATTTTGTCTGTAATTGTAATGAAGATAAAATCATAATGCCAAGTTTAATTTATGAAAGTTATGCAAAAAATCATGTTTTTTCTATAGAAATAGATGTGATTAATTTCATGACTTTAGCAGGTAGATATCATTTGCTACATTAGAATCTACCGCTTGATTTCTGTTAGAGAATTGAAAGATAACAACTTATCTGACTAAGACTTGATAAAATGAAAAGTTAAAATGTTAAAAATCAAACAAAGCTGATGTCATATTTGAATATGACATAGACTAATAAATATATATTCAGCTTGAGAAACTAGATAGGAAATTTATAAAGTAAACATAAACCATAGTTAGCGAATATTAGAGAGTTGAGATATATAGAACTCAT
Organism: Chlorogloeopsis sp. ULAP01; assembly: GCF_030381805.1. NCBI lineage: Bacteria > Bacillati > Cyanobacteriota > Cyanophyceae > Nostocales > Chlorogloeopsidaceae > Chlorogloeopsis > Chlorogloeopsis sp. ULAP01. Next base: position 258,621 of record NZ_JAUDRH010000007.1, on the reverse strand, counting down.
ACTTATTTTTGAAAAACACTTAGGGTGTGTGATCGCAGAGCGTAACGCACCGTTTTCAAGGGTTGGGTGCGTTAGTCTAAAGTCTTGACACGGCACTACAAATACTTAATTTTTTTCAGTCATCAAACTGGATTCCTATATCTGCGGTTTTGTTTGGCAGTTGGTAGTAGGAGTGTATTTATTTATAGATTCTTCACTTGAGAGGAGTTGCCCGGAAAACTTATGCATACAGCAGTTGTGTATTTAGATGTACATGGGTAAAAATATTGCTTCCAAAAAAAAATAGAGAAATGCTGACAGAGTGATTTGGAGAGCTACTGGGCTAATAGCGATCGCATACGTGGGGATTGTGACTCAATCCAGAGGATTTTCTACCCCCGCCACACCTGCCACGAGTGCGATCGCACTTTCTTCCCTATAATTACGTCTAATCCAGCAAAGACAGCATAATTTGCAGCAACTACACAAACAATGGTTAAAAAATAAAGTTGCAGGCAATTGCACCCAATAATAGGCATACTGAATATAAGGACAGCGATTAAACCCACTTGCTGTCTAGAGATAAAGTTGATGAAATAAAAATGAGACGTAAATCCACTGGTAGAACAGCTACTACTTCTAAATCTCCTATTTTTCAATCTCCAATGTTCAACCTCACCACACTCGCCATTTTGGGAGGGGTGTTTGTTTTAGGCATTGGCATTGGTATTGCTTTTAGCTCTACAGCTACATTTACACCATCCAATGTGGCTTCCCGCGAATTTATTGACACCAAAGCACCAAACCCCGAAACTTGCGTGCAATTTGGAGCTAGCGCTATGGTTATGGACACCAGATTGTTCGTAACACTTAACCCCTTCAATGTTTATGTTTCTCAACCTACAATGCGTCCAGGATGTGTTTTGCGTACTAATAACTGGGCGATTTTAGAGCAACGCAAGCTAGTGACAAATGAACAAGTGAGAGAATGCAAAAACCGTTTGAATACCTTTGGTTATACAGGCGATTTGGGTGAAAAACCAGATATTAACTGTATATACCAGAACGATGCTGCTAAAAACTTTTTTGTCAATGAACCAGGAGCCGTTGCCCCGTCGATAGAAACGGAAAGATTCTAATCATGAGTTATGAATCATGAGTCAATAGTCAATAATAGTTTATTTTGATTTTTGATTTATCTTCTTTGATAGAACAGTACAAGCCTCCAGATTTATCCGTAGAGCCAATCCAAAATCTAAATAAAATGAGTTTGAACTAACTGCTAACTTTACTTAGTTGGGCTAGGTAGAGGTTGCCCAAATTCAATAATTTTAGAACCAGGATCAATGTGCCGATTTTTAGGAGCGGTTGGCACTGGTAAATTAGGAGTTGGAAAAAAAGGAATATTGTTCAAATTACCGGGCTGATTTGGGAAAATCGGTGGCGGAAGAACAGAGTTAGGTGTTTGAGAAGAACTATTAGGAACTAGAGGTGGTACAGTAACCAAGGGTTGTTGTGAGGAGTTATTTGTCGGTGGTGGTGGATAGTATAAATTTGGGTTTGGTGTTGTGTTATTAGAAGGTGATAGTGGGTTATATTTACCTGAATTTGGTGTGGAGTTAGTCGAAGCTGGTGAGTTGTATAAACCCGGAGTGGGGGATGAGCTACTAGGTGGAGGTGGAGACTTTTCAGGTATTAAAGATGTACTATTTCCTACTGGAAATGGACGTAAAATCCAACGTGTAGGATTTTGGCGAGATAATGCTTTTAGTTGTATGTGGTTGGGATTGAAAATAGTACCGGGTGCTAAGTCGATTACAATACGAGTTATATCTGTGTCAAATTGAGAAACACGGATGCTTGTTATAGCTCCTGAGTAGTTTTTTTGAGTAGAAACATAACCTAATTTAGTAGTTGGTAAATCAACAACAATGCGAGGAGGCTGGGAGAGATAAAAGAAGTGTGGTTGTGAAGGTGCTGATAGGCTAATTTCCAACTGGGCTACTTTTGGATCAAAGCGCCAATCTTCCAATTTGGCAATTGATTCGGCAGTACTAATGCCAGCATCAAGGGTAAAGATTGTATAAAAGGCAAATAAGTTTATCTGAAATAAATACTTGCTCCAGCACTGACAAAATAATTTATTCTTGAATTGCTTTGCCATGAGATTATCCTTTACTGGTTAAGTCAATTGAGTTTGTTTTTAATGGCTGTTTGATTACTGAGATTTTTCCCGATATTGTTGTAATGTGGCAGTAAATTTGACTGCTTTAGGAAAATTACCAACAATGATTTGACCTGTGAAATTTTCTTGAGTAACTAGTTGCATATATAGACGAATTGGGCTACGAGAATTCTTCTTTTGCTTGGTATTTGCTTGTGTTTCTATATTTGCGTTATTACAAAGTACAGAATCAGAAACTTGCCCAGATAAACTTGCTGTTGAATTTTGATATTTGCCTGTGAGATATTGGTTAGCTTGACTTACAGCAGAAAGTTTTTCAGTACTAGTGTTTGCTGATGATAAAAACCCGTTTAAATAAATTCCCGATTGATAAAGATTCAATAATATTGGATTTGATTGGTTGCAAGGGGATAATTTTTCTGTCAACACTATACGATAATGACCGTTAATTTGGGGAGGAGCCTGAAGATTTTTTTCTCCATAGGTAGTTACAGTTTTAAATAAAAGCAAAACTGAACCGATCGCTATACTGTAAAAGCTTAAAGATTTAAAGTTGAAATGATGCATATAGTAATCCGATTTGATTACTGAATTACTCGTAGAGAGGCTTGGGGGAACAGGAATCGGGGATTGGGAATTGGGTATTTAATTTGGGCAAGCGTGAATCGGGAATTGGGTATTGCCCATTGCCCTAGCCCCTAAGCCCTTATCTAATTTGTAACTTCCGACTTTATTTCAGCAAGCACTGAGGCGAGATGAGAAGTAACTTGGCTATAACGGCGAGTGATGAGCAGGGAAGAGCGGCACTGAATTGCTAGTTCATCTGTGTATCTTCCTAGCGTTTGACGTTCTATACCCCAAGCACGACTTGTACCTGCAATGGTGAGACCGGCGTTTTGTGAGGCTGCAACGACGGCTTGGATTGGCTCTGTAGCTGCAACGGTGATAAAGTCAATGCGATCGCTAATCCTGCCAGGCATTTGCTCGATTAAAGAACGAAACTCATAACTCAATTCATCTTTGACTTGATGCTCTGATACTACCTGTAAAATTTGTAAGTGACTAGTATCACGATTTACTAATAATCTTAGAGCAAGTATCAAAGCTAAATCATCGTGAATATTGGCAGAATAAGGAACTAGCAAACTTTCTAACCGCTCTTCTCCTCTGTCTATAAACACCGCAACATCGACAGGTACACTGGTTAAAATTTGACCAACTCGTCCACCTAAACGATTGTTACTAAAAGCAGGGCGATGCCAGCCGACGATAATTAAATCAGCTTGTTCAAGTGCGGCAATTTGAGCAGTTTCCCGTGCAACGTTATTAGACACGCGAATGATGGGATGCACATAGGAACGAACTGTTGGTGGTTCTAAGCGTTGAATCAACTCTTCTAAATGTTGGCGACGCTGTTGAATTAATCTATCTGCTTCAACGGGGGTACTCTCAAAGGCATAATCTTCCTCTAGTTCGATCAAGCTGAGGGGGTTAACAGTGGCGGGATGTATATTGTTAATTGCGATCGCTGTTGCTAGTTGCACCAAACCTTTTTGAGTGTCAGGATTGGCGATTGGCACTAAAATTCGGTAAGGACGACTAAAATTATCTCCACTAACAGTAGTTTCTACAACTGTCTCTACTTCAGATTCTGCTTCTACTACATCTAATTTGATCAGCTTTTTCGGATAAGTCCACTCTAGTAGTGGCGATGTCATAAATGTCGTTACCAACGCCATAATTACCAACATGGTGAAGAGCAAGGGCGAAATTACTCCTAACTCCAAACCAATGTTAAGGACTATTAGCTCAGTCAAGCCACGAGTATTCATTAGCCAACCAAGGGCAGAAGCTTCTCGCTTTTCAATGCCACTAACTCTGGCTGCTACATAGGTGCCGATATATTTACCCGCGATCGCCACTGCAAGTACTAATACACACAAAATCCATAATTCAGGGCGATTGAGCAAGCCAATTTCTGTCCGCAACCCACTGTAAGCAAAAAATACTGGTAGCAGGAATATTAAGACAAAATCTTCGGTTTTTGTTGCCAATTCTCTCACCAAACCTGCATTCTTAGGCATAATTGCCCCTAGTAAAAATGCCCCAAAGATTAGGTGAATGCCAATTAGTTCGGTGATCAGCGCCGAAGCAATTACGCCAATATAAATTAAGGCGAGAACAAAATGATTGAGGCGTCCGGTGCGACGATAGTAGGTAGCCAGGCGAGACAGAAAAATTCGTCCTAGTGTCACCATTACGCCTATGTATACCAAACTCTCTGCAATTGTAGGAAAAGCACTAGCAATAGTTCCGGTACGTGCTACAGCGATCGCCACTGCTAATATGCACCAAGCAGTCAGATCATCCACAGCAGCACAAGTTAGCGCTAAAGTACCTAATCGCGTTCTCTGCAAGTTGTTCTCGGTAATAATTCGTGCCAGTACAGGAAAAGCAGTAATCGACATTGCTGCTCCCAAAAAAAGGGCGAAGGCTGTAAACGACACACTAGCATTAGAAAGTAAAGGATAAATTAGTACTGCTAGCAGAGTTCCTAAGGAAAACGGTACTAAAATACTGACATGGGAAGTCAAAATTGCTATTTCTAAATTGCCACTAATGTATTTAGGATTTAGTTCCAATCCAATCAAAAACATAAAAAAGATTAGCCCTACCTGAGATAAAACATTCAGGAAGGGGGCTGTTTGGGCTGGAAACAAAGTTGCTGCTAGCCCTGGAGCAATTAAGCCAAAAAAAGAAGGGCCAAGCATAATTCCAGCTACAATTTCACCAATGACGAGCGGTTGGTTAATCCACCGGAATGCCAATCCTACTAGCCGAGACAGCCCAATAACAATTAGCACCTCTATCAAAACGAGAACAACTGTGTGCATAGTTTCCTCACAAGCGACTATCCGGTGTTCCTAAGATGATTCTTTAAATCGCTTGAATATGTCAACTGTTGTAGCTCATTTAGCTTTTTTTCGCAGTTGATGAGAATATTAATTCTTGTTAAGCAGGAGACGGAAGGCAATAGGTAAAAGACTGTTTTCGTAAGCTGTCTACAAGTGGCATTTTACATTTAATTATGTCCACCTACTTAAGCAAACTATACTGACAAAGATATTTCATCTGCTGATACCAAATTGGTATAGAAAGTCTTTTAATCCAAAATCACGCCACTTGCTACAACGGAGGGAACCTCCGCAACGCAGTGGCTCCAAAATCTAAAATTAGTATTAATTGCCTGCAACTTTTTTGCCAAAATAATTTGTCACTAAAGGGCCAATCAAACAGGTAATTAAAATATAAAAAATGATGGCATTAAATAAACCCTCATTTAGCAATCCTACCTGTTTGCCATACAGAGCTACTACCAATACTAAAGCTGCGCGAGACATTGTTAAGCCTAAGATTGTCATTATCTCTGCAAAGGAGTAGCGAAAGAAAAGCCCAGCAATCCAAGCTGCGAGAAATTTACCGCCTACTGCTCCTGTTACCACAATCAGGGCAAGTCCTAAATTTTCTGGATGAGTAAATAAAATTCGTGGGTTAGATAAAATCCCTACGGAGATTAAAAATGCAGGAATAAATAGGCTGTTACCGACAAATTCAACCCGTTCCATTAAAGTTTTTTCATTCTTAATCAGAGGATTCAAAGATAATCCAGCTATAAAGGCTCCAACAATAGAATCAACACCTAGTAAGAGTGCAGCACTTGCTGTTAAAAATAGGCAACCGAGAATGAAGATAAATTGATTGCTCAGAGATGGTACTGATTGATTGAAAAGAAAACGCTGTCCAAATTTAGGTATACCCCAAAGACAGATTAGCACTAGTAACGGTAACAGAATTAGTAACTTAATCCACAAAAGAATTCCGACGCTACCACCTGCGATCGCTTGTACAATTGATAAACCACTGAGGGTGAGAATTGATGTAACGATTGTGCCGCCAATAGCAACTGCAACAGCTTCTTTTTGCACGATTCCTAAAACCGTCACGATTGGATAAGAAACCAAAGTATGAGGAGAATAGAGAATTCCTAAAAGTGCGCTGCCTAAAAAGCTCGTTGTCAGCCCATGACCGGATACAATGCCTATTGTTAAGGGTAGACCAAATGTGAGTAACCCAAAAATTAGCGATCGCACTCCCACTTGTCTAAATTTACTTAAATCCATTTGTAAGCCTGCTAACAACATAATATACAGCAGACCTATTTTTTCTAACAGAATTAATTGACTGTCTCGCGCTAAGATTCCTAGAACATTGGAACCTAAGATAGCACCTAATATAATTAGTACAACTAAAGGTGGCAGACGCAGTAGTTTGGCGATTAGGGGTGCTGTGGCGATCGCTAACAATAAAATACAAAAAATATAAACTGGATCAGTTAATGGTAATGGGGTGCCGGAAGCAGTATTAACAGCGAATAATGATGATAACAAAGTTAAACTCTCAAAAATAAAAGCTAAATTTAGACTTCACAAGTCATAATCGTTATTTCAACCTTGGGATTTGATTTTTCATGATTTTTTACAATATTCCGATACCCTACAAGGGTACGGCTATACAAACATAGACGCCGGAGGCAGGCTAATTAAACCAACTTTTTCTAGCCCCTTGCTCCCTCTCTGCCTGTCTTAATTTCCTTCTGACTTGAAAGAGCAGGGGGAGATGGGGAGGTTGAGGAAGTTGGGGGGAGAGAAACACTTTCATGCAAGCAAGGCTTATGAAACTTGTTTCATCGGGACTGCCTTCTTAACTAACGCTGAAGCAAGCTGATGCGTGTGAGAGCATTTTGATAATCTTTTGTTTTTCCTTGCTCCTGATACAGTTGGGCAGCTTTTTGATAATCTGCGATCGCGCTTTGTTTTTCTCCTAACTGAGAGCGAACGATACCCCTGTTGTAATAGGCATTGGCTTTATTGGGATTAATGCTGATTGCTTTGGTATAGTCGTCTATGGCTGCTTGTTTGTCTCCACTGTCTTGGTGAGCTAAACCTCTGTTGTAGTAGGCAGATTCATAGTTAGGATTAATACGTATTGCCTGCGTGTAATCTTCTATAGCTGCTTGTTTGTTTCCTCTTTCTTGATAAACTAGACCACGGTTGTAATAAGCAAGATAATAGTTAGGGTTAATACGTATTGCCTCATTGTAATCTTCTAGAGCTGCTTGTTTATTACCTAGCTCTGAGCGTGCATTACCTCGATTGTTATAGGCTGCGGCATACTTGGGATTGAGCCGAATTGCTTGATTGTAATCTTCAATTGCTGTACGTTGATTTCCTAAATCTTGGTAAGCAAAACCACGTTTGAAGTAAGCATCAACGAGACTAATGGTACCCCAATCACTATTGGCTTCAATGGCTCGTGTGTAATCTTCAATTGCTGCTTGTTTGTTGCCCAAGTCAAAGCGGACATTACCTCGACTGTAATAGGCTAGAGAATAGTTAGAATTGATACTAATTGCTTGATTGTAATCATCTATAGCTGCTTGTTTGTTGCCCAAGTCCAAGCGGACATGACCTCGATTAATATAGGCAGCAGTATAGTTTGGATTGAGCCGAATTGCTTGGTTATAGTCATCTATAGCTGCTTGTTTCTCGCTTAAGTCATAGTAACGAACATATCCACGGCTATAGTAAGCTTGATCGAAGTTAGAATCAGCTTGAATTGCCTGAGTATAATCTTCAACCGATGCCTGTTTATCTCCTAATTGATAGTGGGCATGACCTCGTTTGTGATAAGCTTCAGCATACTTGCGATTAACTATGTCGATTCGGTTGAACGTGAGCGTAAATTCACCGCCTTCACGTCCAATACGCAGTGTTACTGGAGTACCATTCTTGCCACTTTGAATTTGCTTAGTTGCTTCTTCTACAGTGATATTTTTGGTCGAATTGCCATCAATTGTCAGAATTTGATCGCCTGCTTTGATTCCTGCCTGTGCTGCTGGAGAGTTTTCTTGGACACTGAGAATAGTTAGTGCTTTGCTTTGTGGATCGATTTGCCACTGCACACCAATACCAGCAACTTTTTTAACTAAATAGCGTAGTGCTTGGGTGTAATCCTCAATCGCTTTTTTTGACTCCTTTAGCTGATAGTAAGCATTACCCCGATATAAATAAGCTTCGCCATTGCTGGGATTACTTTGAATAACTTTGTCGAAATCAGCGATCGCTGACTTCCAGTCTTGTTTTTCAACCTTTTCTACACCTTCCTTGAATAATTTTTCAGTTTGGCTGGAAACAGAGTTGAGATATGCAAGACTTCCTAATCCCCCTAACCCCAAAACTAAGATTGCACTACCGATTATTAACTTGAATTTTCGAGGTGGAGGCGGAGGTGGCAAAGTAGTTTGCCGTGCTGATAATTTTTGTAAGTCTTGCAGTACTTCATCTACAGATTGATAGCGATCCATCCAGTGCGATCGCACCATCTTGTCTAAAATTTTTCTCAATTCAGGATTTATCTTTACCAATCCATGCCAAATAACTTCACCTGTACGCGGATCTGAGAGTAATTCTGTTGGTGCTACTCCAGTCAATGCTTGAATTGCTGTTATTCCTACGGCGTATATATCACTATTAAACTGTGGTTGACCTCTGAGTTGTTCATCGGGCATATAACCAGGAGTACCAATTACCTGAGTGAAGCTTGTCTGCCCTTGAGCATTAACTACTTGAGTCCGAACTTGTTTAACTGCTCCAAAATCAATTAGAACTATCTTTCTATCTTTGTGCCGTCGCATCAAATTATTGGGTTTGATGTCACGGTGAATCACCTGGCATTTGTGTACATAGCTTAGTACCTCTAGAACATCCTTAACAATCAAGGTAACTTCGGTTTCTGATAATTTCTGATTAGACAGTATTTCTGTATTTAGAGGATAGCCTTCTACTAATTCCTGTACTAAATAAAATTCGTTATTCTCTTGAAAGTAATCCAGTAGATCGGGTATCTGATCGTGTTGACCCAATTTTTCTAGAGTTCTTGCCTCTGATTCAAAGAGCTTTTTTGCTTCTTGCAGTGTGTATGGGTCATTACTTCCTGGTTGTAAGTGCTTAACTACACACTGACGACCCATTCTTCGGATATCTTTAGCAAGGTAAGTTGCGCCAAAAAACCCCCGTCCCAAAGGCTGAATAATCTCGTAGCGCTTGTCTAATACACTTCCTTGCATTTGATTTACCTAGTATAATCGCGCTTTCTTCTCCCTCAATAATTTGATTTGATGGAGATATATTTACTACTTGAAGGACATAATACCTAAAGGAAATACTAGAAACTGTGTCTTTTTATTAAACTTTTAATTTATTTTTTGATTTCTGATTAAATCATGTTGTTGATGAAAATCAAACTATTTTTATTACTTTTTAAAATAATTACATTGGCTAGAGTTGGGTGCTATAAGAGGTTGTTGAACAGTAGTTGACTGTGAGTTTTGCCACTTATTGATCCCCCAACCCCCTTAAAAAGGGGGAACCAGAATCAAAGTTCCCGTTTGGGGGATTTAGGGAGAGCTAAAACTTTTTGTTACCGACAAGATAACTTTTAAAACATCCTCTAAACTTGCCACAATCAAGGTATTGCTCGACCACAGCATATGTTCATGAGCGCCAAATCTCTTTCAGTGGCGTTGCTTTTAAAATATAGAATGACAGCGATAAGAATCTCACAATCGCTCTATGAATCAGGAATTGCCCCAATTCATCAATCATATTGTTTCAAGTTTGGGTTCCATTGAGGGAATTACAGCGATCGCACTGGGTGGTTCACGGGCAAGGGGCAACTACACTCACAAGTCAGATGTGGATTTGGGGATTTATTACAATCCAGAAAACCCACCCGATTTAATTGCTCTCAATCGTCTTGCCTGTGAGCTTGATGATCAGCATCGGGAAAATTTGATTACTGCGATTGGTGAATGGGGAAAGTGGATTAACGGCGGCGGTTGGCTACAGGTAGAAGGTGTAGGTGTAGATTTTCTCTATCGTGATTTGGCAAAGGTCAATCGTGTTATTGATGATTGCCATATAGGACGCATTACTATTGATTATCAACCAGGACATCCTCATGGCTTTGTGTCCTCTATTTATATGGGGGAAATTGCTATTTGTCAGGCGCTTTACGATCCTGATGGAGTTTTAGAAGCTTTGAAGACAAAAACAAAGCCCTATCCAGTTGGGCTGAAAAAGGCAACTATTGATACTTTCGCCTGGGAAATAAGTTTCTCGCTGTTGGTTGCAAAAAAGGCGATCGCACGCAATGATGTTGTTTACGCAGCAGGTTGTTGTTTCCGTAGTGTGGCGTGTATTAATCAGGTTCTATTTGCACTTAATGAAGATTACCTGTTGAATGAAAAGGGGGCGACGGCTGTCGCAGGTAGGTTTGCTATTTGCCCGCAAGACTATCAAAAACGGGTTGAGCGAGCGTTTGCACTTTTAACTACCGATGCAAAATCAATAGCTGAGGCGATTGCGATGATTGAGGCGATCGAGGATGATTTGAGTCAATGGTATGGAAATCGGCGATTAGCGATGTAATTTTTATTGCCATTTTCTATTAGTTGCTATGGGAAGTCCCACTTAAATGTTAGTGGTAATTAAATTCTCATGCTCTCAACCTTTTACCTTCTATTTACAACCACTGTCCGCCACGAAAACGCCACTTGGGAAATATAATCCGCATTAGACTTTGCGAAGCAACAAAAACCGCTAACCACACAATGCTATAATGCACCACTACCCAGAAAATAGGTAGTTCTTCTTTGGGAAGAGGAATTGGCAAAAAGCCAAAAATTGCTACTCCACAAACTACAAATATAAATTCCCAAATCCCAGCTAATAGTTGATAAATTGCTGGCCAGTCTCTATCCCATCGATTCTTTTGCAACCGATCATAACATACATCCCAGACTATGCCAAAAATAGCGACATAGCCGAGTATCCAAAAATAAACACTGCCAGGAGGGGAACTAACTAAACCTAATGCAAAGGGTATGGATACTACTACACCTACAGTTATAAGCAGTAATAATCGAGTTTGCCAGCGACCAAATAATGTGGGTGTCATAGAGCAAGTCAAAAACAAAAAGTCAAAAGATGATGCTTAATGGGAATAGGACTTGTGTTGAAAAGTTTCCAGTGCTTCCCAATTGGTAACATCTTCTAACAAAGCTTGATAGCCTAGTGTATTCGGGTGAAGACCGTCATTACTCAAACGCCTTAACCGCCAATTTTCTCCTCGTTCCATCCATTTTTGAAAAATATCGAGATAGGGAATTCCGTGTTTTTGGCAAGCAAGTCGAGTCGCTTCTTTGTAACGAAACTGATCGGCGTGATTGTAATAGAAGCAATCGAGGAATGGCATTTTTGCTTCGTCAACTGGTACCATACCTACAAATAGCACTGGACACAGTTGCTGTGCTTGTTCTAGCAGAGAAGAGATTTCGACATCAAAAATGGCAAAGTCTGTGTAATTGCGTCCATTCTCACGACCTAGCCGCGCAGAGTCGTTCACACCGACTGAGAGAATTATTAAATCGGGAACTTGATTGCGGAGTTCGCCCCGATGGCGAAATTCAACTTCTAGTCTTTGGGCGACTTGCTGGACGCGATCGCCCCTGACACCCAAATTATAAAGGACATGACCGGCGCGATCGGGCGACATCCACTGCCGCCGCAGTCGCTCCACCCAGCCGCCCCCTTCCGGATCGCCAAATCCGTATATTAAACTGTCCCCCAGTGCGACAATCTTTAAAGGCTGAGTTTCGGTTGGTCTTGTAGACAGTTGCATTGAGGTAGGTACTGAAAATGTCTGCATATTAAACAAACAGTATTTTATTTATTTACAAAATTCTATACATTTCTACACCATAAACAAGTATATTTTCCAGCTCCATGCTACAGATATTGGGGAAATAGGGGATTGGGGATTGGGGATCGGGTACTGGGTACTGGGGATTGGGAAGAAGAGGACAAGGTGACAAGGTGACTTGGGGACAAGGAGATGAGGGAGGTGAGGAAGGTAAGGAAGTAATAAGAGTAAATTCTTCCCCATTTTCCCTATCTCCCCCATCTTTCCTCCCCCCTCTAGTCCCTAATCCCCGATCCATAGTCACCTCTTAAGGAGATTGATTCAATACCCACTTTAGCCACTGTCTGAAGGAATTTACAGGATCTAAGCGATGCAGTTTAGGCGCACGGGCAATAGCAAGACTATCCACAGCACAAAGAGCGGCATATTGCAAGCCCAAAAAGCTATCAACTGCTGCATAGGGGCCACCAAAGGTAATCGTTCCCGCAGCATACGTTTTAGCTTTGTCATTCCGCATTTCTACTAACTCAAAATCGTTTGCAACTGCTAAACGCTGCATGGGATTGAGTGGTAGATTGTAATGTTCAACTAAATCCTTTAGTAAAGGGCTTTCCTTTACTTTGGCATCTAAGCCTGTGGCATCAATAATAAAGTCAACAGCAGGAAGTTGAATTTCGCCAAAGTCTTTGTCTTGAATGTAAGTGATGATATGCTGCCTGGCATCCTGTTCTACTCTTGTCACCACGGCAAATTGAATTTTATACCAACCTTCTGCGATTCCAGTTTCCGTAATGCGTTGCCAGTCTAGGCGATCGGCGGTAGTAGTTCCTCCCCAGACTTTATTTGATATTAATTCTTTACGTACATCTGGAGGTGATTTTTCTAGCATTTCTCGCAATTCTCCACCCCAACAAGCTTTTGGCCAGTTAAATGGTTGCAATTCGATGTGATGCTTGACTGAACGTTGAGAACTGCCGTATTTGTTGCCTTGGGGTTTAGGCGATCGCATTAAGTGCAAAACAGAAATATTGGGATTCTTCTGTCGTACCTCATAAACGCGCTGCAAAATCCGAGAAGCAACTATTCCCCGTCCTTGTATCAAAATTCTGCCACCTTGGCGTTCTAATTGCTCGTAGACATGATTGTGTTCTTCGTAGGCATTTACAACCGACTTAAAGTCTTCGTATTTGTCCCGATAAACTTGCAAATGGGGAAGAAACTGAAGTGCTGGATAACCAGTAGCTAAGTGTAAATAACGACATACCAAAAAAGCATGATTGCCACGTCCGCGTGAATAGGCTAGACAATACCTGCCATCATCGGTTTTACGAATAGCCAATACTCGCCCGAAGCGATACATTTTATCCCAGCCGATGCGCTTTGCCTCCCGGTCTATAGAATCAAATACATTACCAGAACGGGGCGTATAAGTTTCGATAAAGGTAGGTTCAGCAAAAACTTGCCATAGATGCCTCACAGAATTATTGAGCCTGCCTTTAGTAAAGTCGTGCCAAGCTTCTCGCAAAGCATAACTAGGCCAGCCCCAAATATTATCAGGACAAGAGTCAGAATTAGAGCGTAATCTTTCGTGTAAAGGAATCTGGGAATTTTGACATAGAAGCTTATAACGGGCGTATGGCTCTTTATCTATACCTAATGCGATAATTTTGTCAATAGAGACACCACTTATTCTCAGTAAATCTATCCAAACAAAACTACCTAATCCAGCCCCAACTCCGAGATATTCTGTTTCCTCTACTGGTAAGCCTGTAGCATGAAGTGCTTGTACAGAAATTTGTTGTTGTTGAAACACCGGAGGCGGGAAATTGCTACTCACTGGTGTCACAGGTTGCTGTGGAGGTAAGGTGGGGTCTGGGAGGTTGGTATTGGGGTTGAATTGAATAGTAGAATTTCTGCTAGGAGCTTGTGGAGGTGGGCTGGGTGTAGTAGGAACTGCAAAGTTGACAGAAATTACATAAAGGCCTATTTGTAAAAGATCCCCACTATTCAGAATGGCTCGTGTTTGACGTTGACCATTCACGTAAATGCCATTAACACTACCTTGATCATTTGCCACTAATTGACCTTGTTCCCACTCAATTAAGGCATGAAAACGGGAAACTTGGTCATGGTTGAGCACCATCCGGGTAACTGGTTGCCCCCGATGTTCAGCTGGCATTCTGGCAAATTCTCTACCGAATGCAATTGGTGCTCTCAACCTTGGTTCTCGTTGTTCTCCGGTGACTGGTTCTTGCCAAAATAATTGAATTTCTATAGAACCACTATTCATAATTTTTTGAAATTATAAAAATTGTTATCCAGATCATAAATGAGAGACAAGAAGCTCAAAGAAAAAAGTCACGAAAATGCTTAAAAAATACCACAATAACAGCTTTGTGATTATATTTTGATGAATTATTTTCTTCCATAAGTAGGGGAACATAATTAAATTTAAAATGTAAATTTCTGGACAGTAGATGGAAACAGTCTTTTACCTTCTACCATCTGCCATCTGCCTTCTACTTATTACCTTATAATTAATAATTTGTTGGTGGAACTAAAACGCTTTGTGCATCTTGCAAAGAATGACCACAGTGGTGACAACCTAACAACAAGTCATTGTAGGAAGAAATTTTCTGGCATTTAGGACACTGCAACCCATAAATTCCTTGTGGTGGTGTTGGAGGTATGGGTAGATGATATCCCGGATTTACTTGGGGTTGTGGTTTTGCTATTGGCGTTACTGGTTGGGGTGGCGTCAAAATTGTCGGTGGAACGCTGCTAGCAGAGGGGATCGAAATAGCGATCACCTTGAGTTGTTGTTGCCCTAAATAGATTGTGCTACCTTCACCTAAAGGCATTTCACCTTGAGTCAATTTATGTCCATCTATTAAGGGGGGGTTTTGTTCTCGTAAATTTCTAATTAAGAAGCGTTGCTGCTGAGAATTGAAAAAGATTTCTATATGCAAACCTGAAACGGTAGGGTTGCTCAAAACAATATCGCACCTGAGTGGATCGCGACCTATACGGATGGTACCAAGATTTTTACTTGGCTGGTGTTCGTGAATTTTCTGAGTTTTGGCTTGTCCAGCATCATACCATTGTAAAGTGAGTGCATTCATCGTTCCAACCCCCTCATTCTTAATTTAGCTACAACTTCTCCCTGTGCGATTCCTAACATGATTAGGTAGGTGCAAGCAACTATTTACAAAATATTTAAATGAATCCACAGTAAATTGCTAACAAGCCTGTGGAAGAAGTTGAGCTAGCTATAAAGTTATTGTGCAGATTTGGGATGTTGGTACGCTAAATTTAACACCTTTTCTGTGTTTATATTAGATTTTTAAGTTGTATAGACAAATAGGTAGGGTTGTTGTGCAGCTAAAATCAATGTCAATTACATATTTTCTAACTCAATTCCTTTGGTTTCCCTAATAAAGAACCAAACGAAAAAGATTGAGATTGCCGCAGCAGTTGTATAAAGACCGTAAGCAGTACCTAGCCCGAAATATTGCAATATAGGAGGAAATGTAGTGGAAACAATGAAATTCGCAACCCATTGCATTGCCGCAGCAAGTGAAAGTGCAGCAGCTCGAATCTTATTATTAAACATTTCTCCCAACAGTACCCAAACCACTGGCCCCCAGGAAAAACCGAAGCAAAACACATAAAGGTTAGCTGCAATGAGAGCTACAATACCCGCACTTGTGGTGAGAGTGGGGTTGCCCGCAGCATCTAGTTGAGCGGTTCCAAAAATAGAAGCCATCGTTCCCAAGGTTACAGTCATGCCAATTGACCCTAATATGAGCAAGGGCTTGCGACCAAATTTATCTACGAAGGCGATCGCAATCAGCGTAGTAATAATGTTAACGGCTCCTGTAATTACCGTGATCGTCAAGGAATTTTTTTCTGAAAATCCGACTGCGCGCCACAAAATGCTGCTGTAGTAGAAGATTACATTAATACCAACAAATTGTTGGAATACAGATAAGCCGATGCCGATCCAAACAATAGGCAGAAGTCTACCACTTCTGCTTAAGAGATCGGAAAATTTAGGCTGGCGCTCTCGCAGCACTGTTTGACGAATTTCTTCGATTTTTGCCAGGACATTACCCCCTAGAATCTTGGTCAGAACGTTAGCAGCTTCTGGCTCTCGTCCTTGGGCAACCAAGTACCGGGGTGATTCAGGAATTGTCAAAGCTGCCATCCCGTAAAGCACGGCTGGAGGAATTTCTGTCCAAAACATCCAGCGCCAAGCAGCTATTCCGAACAAAAATGGCAACTCAGCTGAACCTGCTGATACAGCAATAAAGTAGTCAGATAGCAGGGCAATGAAAATACCCACTACAATTGCTAGTTGCTGGAGAGAACCTAACCTGCCTCGCAAATGACTGGGAGAGCACTCGGCAATGTAAGCTGGGGCAATTACGCTAGCAGCACCAACTCCTAACCCACCCAAGATCCGCCAAAAGATAAAATCCCAAATAGTAATGGCAATCCCGGAACCAATGGCACTAATGGTAAACAATACCGAAGCTACCACCATTGCTTTAACTCGACCATAGCGATCGGCAATTTTGCCTGCATAGAAGGCTCCGACAGCCGATCCTAGTAACGCCAGAGACACCGCAAGTCCAGTCTGTACACTACTGGCATTAAAAGCTTTGGAAAGAGCTGCAACCGCGCCGTTGATTACGGCAGTGTCAAAACCGAACAAAAAGCCGCCGAGAGCAGCAGCACCAGCTATCAAGATGACATAATACGTATTGGCTTTACGACGAGTAGTAGTGGAAGACATAGTTTGTATGTGTTACTAGAGTGTTTGTTAGACTGGGTTGAAAAGATGGCAGAAGGCAGAAAGGATAAAAATTGTCATGTCTTCGTTGTGTGATTTATTACATGACCGTCTAGCTTGCAAATAGACGCACCGGACGTGGGGAAGCAACTTTTTTCGTGAATGGCTGGGTGGAAACTGAGATCGGATTTGCGATCGCTCTGGATTTAGAAATCGAAGGTTGTGCGAACCAAGCCTACATATTGCGGATCGTTTCTGCTGTCGTTTTCTGGGTGAAGAATTACCCAAAAACCAGGAGTCACGGAAATATTGTCATTCAGTCGCCAGCGATAAAATGCTTCTATGTGGTAAGCATTGTCTCTTTCTGAACGCACCTCACTACTGGATACGCGCGGCGGTATACCAAAGAGAATTCCTGGTAGGTTGCCTCTACCTCCCACATCCGGAAACGACATACCAATCGCTCCATACCAAGCGTTGGCATTGTCACCATTATTTACAAACAGTGCATCTGTTCCATTTCTGCCATTAGAAATATCGCTCAAGCCAGAGTTTTCGGCATTTGCCCAGATATATCCACCCCAGGCGTGGATTTGGAAGTTTTCAGAGAAACGATAGTATCCTTGTGCGCCCACGATGTTGCTAGAAGTAGCAATGTTGTTGCCAAAGGGAGAAATTGACAAGTTGCTACCCGTTCCACCTGTGAGATCGACTTTGCCACCAGGGCTATAGCCATGAGAATAGGCGATACCAACTGCTCCTTGCTTGCCGTAATACACCAAGTGCGCTAAGGCGTTGTAGCCACCATCAAATAACCCATTTTTTTCAGATGGAAAATTGGGATTAATTACCAAATAGCCCAGGGTGAGAACTAGTTCATCAGCAAGCTTCCAGTTAACGGCTGCACCGCCACCGCCTCGTCGAAATAGGGGACTGTATTCTCCAAATAGTGAGGGAACGCCGTTACCGTCATCAGCAATAGTGGCAGGAGTTACGGTATCCGTAATGTCTGTGTAGCCAATACCTGTGGGGCCGACGACAAAGGAAACGGAATCACTAACCGGAAAGTAGTAACGGATGTGGGGAATACTGAGGTTGTTATCAATGTTGGTGTCAAAGTTTAGCCGCGTCATTCCGGTACCCGTTACCGATGCAATTTGGCTTCTACCATCGGAATTCAAGAAATTGCCGAATTCTAGACGGACTCGCAATAAATCTTTGCCTGTGAAGCTACTCTCTAAGTTGAGACGACCTCGATTAGCAAAGTAGGTTGCGGAGCGATCATGATCGTCAGCCACGGCATTACCAAAGGTGTCGCTAATCGCAGTAATAATTTGAGCGTTCAGCTTAGTAGTAGTAGAAAATTGTTGTGCTTCTAGAGTTGATGCGCGTGCTTCCAGGCTATCTACTTGCCCGCGCAAGGTTTCCAGTTCTGCTGCAAACTCTTCTTGCAACCTTTGCAGTACTGCCAAGTCTTCTTGATTAAGCAGTTCGCTGGTACGTGCAGCAATTAACTCATTGATCCTGTTAAGGCAAGCATTTAAACCAGCCGCAAACTCATAACGGCTGAGAGCACGGTTGCCGCGATAGGTAGAGTTAGGATAACCCGCAATACAACCGTAGCGTTCGACAAGCGATTGCAGTGCCTGAAATGACCAATCGGTTGGTTTGACATCACTAAGCTCGGAAACAGAGGTTACCTGTCCCTGCAAGCTGCTCAGGTTAACATCTGCATCCTCCAAAGGTGCAGCCGAAACTGCTGGACATATTAATAAAAGGAGCGGAAAACTGTATAAAAATTTTTTAAACATAGGGTTTAGCAGGGGTGTTGCTAAATTTTGGATATGAAATACAAAAATTTAGCATTCTCATACTACTTCTCAAAAAATGGCTGCAAATGTCATTTGCTTGTAGTAAACACAAAGCGTGCTTACTACAAAATGATTTTTCAACGTCTGGTACGTCTGCGGAGCCGATCAATCATTACCGCCACAATAATTACTAGTCCTTTGACGACTAGTTGCCAGAAGTAAGACATATTCAAGAGGGTTAAACCATTGTTGAGAACAGCAATGATTAATGCACCCAGAAGGGTTCCCCCGATAGTACCAATCCCACCTGTGAAGCTGGTTCCACCCAGAATTACAGCAGCGATCGCATCCAATTCATAGCCTTGACCTAACATTCCAGTGGCACTATAAAGACGGCTGGCACTCATAATTCCTGCCAAACCTGCCAGCAAGCCACTGACGCCATAGACAAATAGCAACACGCGATCAACTTTGATGCCAGTCAGTCGTGCTGCCCGCTCGTTACCACCAACAGCGTAGATTTGTACTCCCAAGACTGTCTGCCGGAGGACAAACCAACTCGCTGCAACAGTCAGAAGTGCAATGATTACTAACCACGGCAAAGGGCCTAAATAACTATTGCCTATCCAAGCAAAGTTCAAGTTACGGTTGATGACCGTTGTACCATTGGCAACTAAAAAGGCAACACCCCTTAAGGCAGTCAATGAACCCAATGTGACAATAAAAGGCGGTACATCTAAAAAGGTGATAAGAGCGCCGTTAACTAACCCCAAAGCTAATCCTGTTAGCAACCCAGCAAGTACAGCCGCCCAACCTAAACCAGGCAGAAGCGACACCAGCACTGCAACTACGGCAGAAACAGCTAATATCGACCCCACTGAAAGGTCTATACCTCCGGTCAGAATTACAAATGTCATCCCTGTTGCTAGCACAATATTAATTGATGCCTGCCGCAATATATTGATGGCATTACCTGGTGTCAGGAAGTTGGGGCTAAGTAACGCAAACATGATGCAAATTAGCACCAGGATTGGCAGAATTCCTGCAATCTGAAGTAAATTGTTAATTGATTGACGCTGACGTGACTTGGGATGCTCTCCTGGTCTATTGTTGACAGGTCTTAAGGTTTGACTCATGATGCTAGTACCTCCGATGCTCCTGTGGCATAGTGCATGATGTTTTCTTGGGTAATTTCTTTGTCAGGGCTGCCGTCAAGTTCGCCCACCAGTTGCCCTTCTCGCATCACCAAGACGCGATCGCTCATCCCTACAACTTCCGGTAGTTCGCTGGAAACCATGAGAATAGCCACACCTTGTGCTGCTAAATCACTCATGATTCGGTAAATTTCGCTTTTGGCACCGATATCTACACCGCGTGTCGGCTCATCTAACATCAATACTCTTGGCTTAATGGCTAGCCAACGTGCTAGCAGTAGCTTCTGCTGATTGCCACCAGAAAGATCCACTGCTCTAATTTCCAAATTCGCAAGCCTGATATTAAAGTTTTCGACTGCTTCCGTTGCCGTCCGATTAACGGAACCCCAATTAACAATGCCAGCCTTTGCCTCCTGCTTGAGTCTGTTGAGGGCAATATTCTTACGAGAACTCATCTCCAAGAATAAACCCTGATCTTTGCGGTCTTCTGGAACGTAGCCAATACCGGCAGCAATGGCATCACTAGGCGAATTAATCTCCAGTTTTTTACCATTCAGGAATACCTCACCGCTTATCTTAGGATCGGCACCAAAAATCAGTCGAGATACCTCTGTGCGTCCTGCACCAACTAGCCCTGCCAGTCCGAGAATTTCTCCAGCATGAAGCTGAAAACTAGTAGGCTGAACTTTGCGTTCGTCACTGATATTTCTGACTTCCAGCACTACCGGGCCGAGATGCGTTTGCCGTTGATGTTCATAAAAGTCCTGCATCGAGCGACCAACCATCATTCGCACTAATCGATGGGGAGAAATTTCATCACGGGTGAGACTGCCAATGTATTGACCATCCCGCAGCACGCTAATTCTGTCAGCCAGAGCATATATTTCTTCCATGCGGTGACTGATATAGATGATGGCAATGCCGTCATTACGCAGTTTGTGAATTACTTGAAACAAACGCTCAGTTTCACGGTCAGACAGTGCTGCTGTTGGCTCATCCATCACTAAAACGCGGCTTTTGTCCTTCAGCGCCCGCGCAATTTCTACTTGCTGCTGTTCGGCGATCGACAAGTTACCAACAATGTCATGGGCGGAAAAACTGGCTCCTAAGCTTGCCAGCACTTGCTGTGCTTCATGCTCCATTCCTTTGCGGTCTAAAAACTGACCCCGCCGTAACTCGCTACCCATAAAAATATTTTCAGCAACGGTTAAATTGGGCGCGACGTTCAGTTCTTGATAAATGAGATTAATACCCGCCCTGCGTGCTGTACCCGGATCGGTAATTTTCACGGGTTGACCGTTGATGCGAATCTCACCTTCATCGGCAATGTAAGCCCCAGCCAGAATCTTCATCAATGTACTTTTGCCTGCCCCGTTTTCGCCCATGAGGGCGTGAACCTCTCCCGGATAAATTGTGAGATTGACATTTTGAAGAGCAGGCACACCATGAAATCTTTTTGTAATCCCTCGCATCTCTAATACAGGGGTGGCGATTGATGCATTCGCCAAGAAGGTTTCATTATCTGTTGTCATAAGTGGCTTTTGCAAAAACAATTCGGAATTGGTGATTGGGTACTGAGGATTAGGGACAGGGGGAAATAGAGGCTAGAGGAGAGATTGGGGAGATAGGGAAGATGGGGAAGAATTTACTCTTATTACTTCCTCACCTCTCTTATCTCCTTGTCCCCCACCCTCTTTCTTTGCGTCCCCGCGTCTTCCTTACCCTCCTAGTCCCTAGCCCCTATTACTTACCAGCCTTGAAAGGTACTGACGTTATCTCGCGTAATCAGCTTGACTGGAATCAGAATGGTGGGTGACTTAGGTTTTTTGCCATGCAGGATATCGTTGCCAACCTGAACTGCTGTTTGAGTCATGCCTCTAGGATTTTGAGTAGCTGTTGCAGCATAGAGACTATCTTGGGATGCGATCGCCTCAATTGCTTCTGGCGCCCCATCGACCCCAACAATGAAAAATTCCTTGCGTTTTGCTTGGCTGGCGGCAAGATCTACTCCCACACCGCTTGGATCGTTGATGGCAAAGACTGCATCAATTTTGGGAAAGGTTGTCAGTAGATCGCTCATGACTCTGAGTCCTCCATCCCGACTACCTTCTGCGTTCTGGTCTTTAGAGAGTATTTTGATATCGGGATACTTGGATAATACTTTTTGGCAACCATCAACTCGCTGGATGACTGAGTTTACAGGCGGCCCGTTCACAATTACTACACTACCTTTGCCCTTGAGGCGATCAGCAATATATTGGCAAGCAACCTCTCCGGCTTGCAGATTATTGGTGGTAACTGTAGCATCTACCTCTGCATCAACGGCTGTATCTACCGCAATCACTACCGTACCTGCACGTCTTGCTTTCTCAACTGCTGGCTGAATTCCTCTACTGTCAGCAGCATTAAGAATAATGACGTCAGTATTAGCAGCAACAAAATTTTCGATTTGGTTGAATTGCTGGTTCAGGTCATAGCCACTAGAAACCACAGTAACTCTGACATCACTACCCCCGATTTTCTTTGCTTCTTTCTCGGCTCCTTGCCCCATCAAAACGAAGAAGGGGTTACCTAAATCGCCAACGGTGACACCAACCGATCGCAATTTTACCTCTCGCTCCTGTGTAGCTGTGTTAGTAGCAGTGTAAGTATTAACGCTATTAGTAGTACTGTCATTTGGAGAGGTATTTGTGCAGCTTACCAGAGTACCACCGACGATACTTAATACGCTAGCTACAATCGCAATCTTTTTCACATTCAGCTATTCCTTAAATTATTTTTGTTTTATTGTCAACAGCATTAAGGTTGATTAATTTAATATTGTCAGAATGAAATTTTCGATTTATGTTGAATTGCTGCTTCAAGTCAAAGCCACCGAAAATAAAATCATCTGAGAATTATTCATCTCATTCTTCTTGTGAATGTAAGTGAAGATTTGGAGTGTTGTTGATGCAATTATTTAGGTTGGAGACATATCCTGTTACTTTTGGATATTGAGTTATTAAATTGTGGTTTTGTACTTTCATTTGCACACATATGTCATAGATATATCTGAAATTATTTTTATTTTTGCACACGTGTGCATTAAACGTGTATTAAGTTTATTTGCGAGGTATATACAGTTCTACTTAAAATATCTAAATATTCATATAGACAGAGCAAATGCTTTACTTTGAATCAGAATTTTACCTCAATTGGCAGTACTTAGTTTTCCATACTAAATAATCACCTCAAAATTGAATTGAATGCCTTAATCTAATTTTCTCTACGACCGAAATTATGCGATCAATTCGATCAGCTATTAAATTGATATCTGATGCAATTTAGTTTTCAGGTTAGATTTTAATAATTTTTTAAATATTTTTGCCAATTACAAAAATATCTGTAACAAAAATAGTGGTTTGACAATTAACCAAATTTTCCTGATAATTGATATTATTATGCACACGTGTGCATAAATATTGTAAAATAATGTAAAAATATCAATGAGGAAACGAAAAACTTCTATAGAAGATATTGCTCGAAGAGCAGGAGTTTCTCATACCACGGTTTCACGTGCTTTACGAGATAGTCCTCTAATTAGCCTGAAGGTGCGAGAGGAAATTAAGCAACTGGCACGGGATATGAGCTATGTGCCAAATGGTATTGCTCAAAGTTTACAAAATCAACGTACTAATACTATTGGGGTAGTAGTAACTTCAATAGCAGATCCCTTTTTTGCTGAGGTAGTAGAAGGAATAGAACAGATAGCTAGAACAGCAGGTTTAAGTGTTTTGTTAAGTGCTTCACATCGAGATTTAGAGCAAGAAATAGCAGCTATTAATAGTTTTGAACGTCGTAGAGTGGACGGTATCTTAGTAGCCGATTCGCGAATTAGTAAACACCATACGAAGCAAATAGCACAAATTGCTGTACCAACAGTTTTTATGAATAGCCAAACTAAAGATCAACCCGAAATGATTCACTCAGTGTCAATAGACGACTGCTTAGGTGCTCGATTGGCTGTAGAGCATCTTATCAGTCTTAAGCACACCTCTATTGGTTATCTGGGTGTAGGCGATCACAGTAGATCAAATCAGCAGCGTCTAG
Organism: Chlorogloeopsis sp. ULAP01; assembly: GCF_030381805.1. Taxonomy (NCBI): domain Bacteria; kingdom Bacillati; phylum Cyanobacteriota; class Cyanophyceae; order Nostocales; family Chlorogloeopsidaceae; genus Chlorogloeopsis; species Chlorogloeopsis sp. ULAP01. The sequence continues at coordinate 234,786 of NZ_JAUDRH010000007.1, read as the reverse complement.
AAGGATATCGAATGGCTCTGAGTGAAGCAGGTTTACCACAAAAGACAGATTGGGTTGCAATTAATGATGAAGATAATAAAAGAAGCAGTGATGTTGCAACTGGTCAACAGATGTTGTCTAAATTAGTTACTGCTGGCGTAACTGCCATATTTTGTTATAACGATATGGTTGCAGTTGGCGCTCTTTTAGCTTGCCAAGAATTAAGTATTTCGGTACCACAAGATTTAAGTTTAGTTGGATTTGATGGTATTGCTCTGTCTGGTTATGTTACGCCACCCTTGACAACAGTCAGTCAGCCAATGTTAGAAATTGGTCGCCTTGCTATGCAAATGTTACTAGATTTATTAGAAGAAAAAAGTGTAGAAAACCGCGTTTTGTCGCCTATTTTAGTAAAACGGGGTAGTAGTGCGCCATTAAAGAATGACTGCAACTAGTTTTGTTTGCAAAAGACGCGATCTATCGCGTCTCTACTTATTAGACGCCAATTTATCAGCAATGCGTGTAGTTTCTGGCAATCGATATTTGGTTGTGCAGCGCAAGACGTAATCAATAGCTGTAGGCAAACTGATGCGATGACCACTAGAAATATACACAGGCTTGACACTTGGGCGTGTTCTTAGTGCTGCTCCAACAGCTTCACCTTTATATATTAATGGTTGCCAGCTTCCTCGTGTATCTGACAAGTCTTGGTGCTTACCGACTAGCAATGATTTAGCTACTCCAATAGTCGGTATATCTACGATAACTCCAAGATGGCATGCTATTCCAAATCTGCGTGGATGAGCTATTCCCTGACCATCACACAAAATTATATCTGGTGTTAATTTTATCTTTTCTAAAGCATCAAGAACTGCGGGCATTTCGCGAAATGAGAGGAAACCGGGAATGTAAGGAAACGACGTCGGGCGGCGTGCTATGCTTGTTTCCTGTAGTTGCAACTCAGGAAAACTCAGTACTGCAACGGCGGCACGGCTAATTGTACCATCGGCTTCAAAACCCATATCTACCCCAGCCACGTACTGCACGGGTTCTTTGAATTGATCTACGGTAATGACTTCTGCTTGTAGTTGCTCTTGGATAGCGATCGCTTCCTCTACTGTTAAAGTCCAACTGTGGCGTTGATTAATTTTCAAATTACACCCCTTGGATTAGTTCGACTAGAATACCTGCTACTCCACCATATTGATTTTGACAACTCGCAGGTGTTCAGATCCCCGAATTTTTTAAAAAATTCGGGGATCTATAACGAAAAGCTTTTTACGAAAACGCAGATTGTAAGTCGTGGTTGGCGCAATTTGTAGGAAGTGATCGCGCTTTATAGATCTTTATATTTAAACTTGAAGCGATTACCTCCTTACAGCAACACTAGAAGCATAGGAGACACTAATTACTTTTATTTGTTAGAGTTAGCAAGCGCTGATAGTAGGATGGTGTTACGGTTATGTAAGGATATGAGCATTTGAGAAAGTAAGAATTAGCCGTAACGCACACAATCATGCAATGCGTTACACGTTGCTTTAACTTTATAAATCATCTCTAACCCTCCTTTTTGAGGAGGGAATTTTATTGTGACGAAACTAGTGTTAGTCCAGAGATATTACTTGACAATAAAAAATCCAATAAATTATTGATACTACTATCAGATAAATCTGGTATAGATAGCACTCGTTTAACTTTGCTAAAGTCACGTTGGATCGACTTAGTGTAGGTTGGATCGTAATGGCACTCTAGAATATCTCGTACAAATTCTCTCAGATTGCCATTATCAATGAACTGATACCATTCATTTAATTTCTTCCAGCCACAGCAAGGTTTTAGTTTTTCTAGCTTTGCTTTTAAAACTTCAGGATACTTTTCTAAATGCTGATATTCCTGTAAGAGAAATTGAACTCTTGCAGTGATAGGAAGGTAAATTTCTACACAGCTACTCTGTTTCATTTTCTTCCATAAAGACTGCGGCAAATAGAGTTTACCAATTTTGAAGCTTTCTGATTCTACCCACACTGGCTGATGAAGATTAAAGCTTTGTAGTTGTTGCAGTAGCAGTGTTTCAAAATATTTTTGTGATGGTTGAGGTGTAAGTTTGCCTTGCCACTCTTCACCCAACAGAGAACCGCGATGGTTAGCCAAAGCTTCTAAATCTAAAATTTGAGCGCCGCGATCGCGCATTTGGTGTAATACATGAGTCTTGCCACTACCAGTTAAACCGCACAATACTTGATAGGTAAATGTTTCTGGCAATTGTTCGATTTGTTGGCGTACATAAGCGCGATAAGTTCTATAGCCACCTTCGAGTAGAGTGACTCGCCAGCCAATTTGATTTAGTACCGAAGCCATACTCAAAGAACGCTGTCCGCCCCGCCAACAATATACAAGGGGATGATAGTTCTTTGGTTTGTCAGCGAAGTGTTCGTTGAGATGGAGAGAGATATTTTTTGCTACCAAAGCCGCGCCGATTTTTCTGGCTTCAAAGGGGTTAACTTGTTTGTATATTGTTCCTACTTGGGCGCGTTCGGCATCATTTAGAACTGGTAAATTTATTGCACCAGGAATATGGTCTTCCGCAAATTCACTGGAGGAGCGAACGTCAATAATTTCACTGTAGGTTTCTTTCCAAGGCTGTTGGGTGTATGTAATTACAGGCGGCATGCTAATCAACTACTCTCTTGCTCCATTGTGACACTCTGACGATTTGGTTGATGGCATCCTTTAAACATCTGGTGAAAAAGCAAAGACGCGTACACTCCTAGCATTACTGGAGGGTAATTTCGCGTCTCTACTTTGGTTTGACATTTGCAGTAGGTTAAGAATCTACGCAGAGTAAAAAAGACGTTAATTAGCCTTTACTTACAAAAAAGGATTATTGGGGTTGAATATGCCGACGAGGAGCGACACCGGGATTGACAATTTCTGCCACTTCTTCTTCGGACATTTCATTGAGTTGAGATTGTAATTCTTCGGCTGTGAAGTCATAACCACTGTCTTGAGCAACTTTAATGCAGCCATGAACAGTCATTGCGGATTTGAGTTGTTGCCTGATGGCGTCGTCTTGTTTAGCGGTTGCTAAAAATTCTTTCACACTTGCTTGAGACATAAGTATAAAATTCCTCTGAAATTTAGTTTCTTGAATTTGAGATTAAAAGGAAGCCGACACCCTTAAGGGTGCGGGCTTGTTCGGACTGTATTACGTCCACCTCGAATAATCGATAGATTAATAGTTTTGGAGCTACTATCACTTCTCCTTACGGGTAGATTCGTCTCTACCTCAAGCTAATCCACCATTAACGAGAGATTAACCCAAATCGAACAGCAAGAGTTCTGCACCCACATCTGCGCTAATTTCAAGTTGCTCTTCTCCATTCATTTGCACTCCATCTCCGGCTTTGAGTTCTTCACCATTAAGCTTGACTTCGCCTTGAGCAATTTGCAGCCAACCGTAGCGATCGCTCAAAAGATGATAATTAACAACATCACCAGCTTCCAAAACAGATGTGTACAAATCAACATCCTGGAAAACTTTCACTGCACCATCGCGTCCATCTTTGGAAGCAATTAAGCGTAAATTACCACGCCTTTCTTCGATTGGAAAAGCTTTTTGATCGTACCTTGGTTGCAGTCTTTGTTCGTTAGGAAGAATCCAAACTTGTAGAAAATGGACGGGTTCGATTTGAGAATGATTAAATTCGCTGTGTAAAATACCAGTACCAGCACTCATGATTTGTGCTTCTCCTGGACGAATTACCGAACCGTTACCCAAGCTGTCTTTATGCTCTAGAGCGCCTTCAAGCACGTAGGTAAAAATTTCCATGTCTTTATGTCCGTGAGTTGCAAAACCAGCGCCAGGAGCAACACGGTCATCATTTATTACACGCAAGGAACGAAATCCCATCCGGCTTGGATCGTAAAAACCACCGAAGGAAAAAGTGTGGTAACTATCGAGCCAACCTATTTGAGTACGACCGCGTGCATTTCGGTTGTGAATTACGTGAGTTGCGGTATTGAAAGTCATACATCCACCTTTGTCGTAATATACAGTTGTAGAAATTGTTAGTCAATCTTGTTTAATAGCAATAATGCTTGTTTTTCAGTCATTTTTTATTGTGGTAATTAATTAAATTGTGACTTGATTAGCTCAACTTTATCCAGGAGATGTATCCGCAATATTATTTTGGTGTCAAAACATGGTATGATGAGGTATTAGTCATATACCAAAATGAATAATCTACTCATATCAATTCGTAATTCGTAATACTTTACGGGAAGCTGCGCTGCATCGTGTCTATGTAATTAAGAAAGTCAGATCTGGTGTAGGTTTCAAGGTTTGAATGTGTTGCCAGATTTTCGCTGTTGTTGTTATTTAGAATTTAATTAAGACATCAAATGCCGTTATCAACATCAAAGATGAAGGTTTACGACTTTTGGCGAGAGGGCATCTCGCTACTGCTTTTGGACAACCTGTAAGACCATCTAAAGGCACTGCTTTTAGAGGCAATGCTGGATAAAGGAAGAATCTCTGCCGTTCTACGGCAGAGAGTTGTCAAAGAAAACTATTCAACTACTTCATTGACTGGGAACCTGTCAATTAACTGTGTAGCACGGTAAGCGTTGCGCTGCAAAGCTTCTGACAAGTAAGGTACGTGGGGAATTTGCGATAGTAAATCTAAAGTTCGACGTAAAATTCGCACTACATCGCCATCATCCAAACTAGTATTTTCACAGAGTTCGTTCCAATCCATTCCTAACGCCCATTTTTCTACTAGAGCAATTAGTTCAAATTCCAACCAAATAGGTAAAGCCACATCATATCGACGTTGCAGTTGAAACATTTTGCGGCGAATTCCTCGCAATTTTGCTAAGGCTTCTGCTACTTCATTACTGACATCGAAACGTACTTTGCTGTCTGGACGTGGGGTTTCTATGACTAAAGCCGCAACAGATGCTGCTAAGTGATGCGGATCGAGATTGTCAAATTCCCCGCTTGCCAATGCTAAACCCAGCCACAATTCATTTTCACCCCGAATTGCAGCTGCAACTTGCCCTAATTGTGTTGGCACAAGATTGTCAAGACCTTCAAAGTACTGCAAAATTTCAATTAAACTGAGAAATTCTTCCCAATGACGTTGAGATTGTTGCTCTACTTGCGCTTGCAACTCTTCGATTTCAGATACTAGTTCAACAGCCCGTGCTTTGCGTTTGAATACTGTAGCAGCATTACCCGCTTGGTGTAGAGGATGAGCCTCTAATTGTTCTTGCAAAGCGACAACGCGATGAAGTTGTTCTGCTACTTCCGCAGGCATATGTAAAGACTCGCCTGGTTCGGGAATTTGTTTAGCGATCGCTGCCGTTTCTTCGTTACCGCGACGCGATTGTCCCGGTTTCAAGGGCATTTCGGCAGGTGGTAGCAAGTTAGCAGGTACATCAATTCGCGGCAATTGTCCATACAAATCTACTACATCTGCCGTTGTCGCTACATACCAACGATTATCTGTTCCCAAACATACTAAGTAGGGAAATTGACCGGAACCTTGGGTTTTTCCGACTATAACTGCGGTTACAGGCTTAGATACTGTAATATTTTTACCTTTGAGACTCAGCAATGTTCCCGAAACGGCAAAACTCAACATCATTGCCAATTCTTCTTGTCGGCCTTGTTGAGCTTGTTCTTGCAATGTTTTTAGTAATTTTTGTTCGACCTTCAGGCGTTGTCGCAATTTCTCATAGCTAGTAATTTCACTTTCTTCAATGGCAGCGATTTGCTCCTGAATTTGGCTAAATTCTGCTTTTCGTTCCTCTATGTATTGTAGTTTTGGTTTTAAGTGCAAATTGGCTAAATACTGTCCAAAACTGCGCTCTACTAGTTCTCTGGCTTCATCAAGTGTATGAATTTGCAATAAATTCAGCACCATACCATAACTTGGTGTAAAGTGGCTCACCAAAGGATCTGGTTTCTTGAGCGCCAAAGCTGCTGCGTGTTCTGCTCCTTCAAAGGGTGTTTGCAATGTCACCACATGACCCACTGTATCCATACCCCGACGCCCGGCTCTTCCTGCCATTTGCAAGAACTCGGAAGCGGTCAACATCCGGTGTCCGGTGTCAGTGCGCTTGGAGATGCTAGAAATCACTGTCGTACGAGCAGGCATATTAATTCCTGCCGCCAGTGTCTCAGTAGCAAATACTACTTTAATTAGTCCCTGTTGAAATAGTTCTTCTACCAACACTTTCCAGGCAGGCAAAATTCCGGCATGGTGTGCTGCAATCCCTCTGTACAAGGGAGCGATGTGTCCTGAGCGTCCTGCTTCTGGGTTGCGGGTTAAAAATTCATCAATTTGCCGCCGCAACTGCTGGGCTTCATGCTCATTCACCAACCACATTTCACCCACTTCCGCCACCGCTTTATCGCATCCCCGGCGACTAAAAATAAAGTAAATTGCCGGAAGCATATCCCGTTCTTGGAGATGACTGAGGATGAAATTTATACTAGGTGCTTCTGGTCTCCGATTACCTTTACCTTTTTCAAACTCTTTCTTTTTTCCCCTCTTGAGGAGGCGGGGGTTAATTTGGGTTTTTTCGTGATTTAAAAGCGGAAATAGTCCTTTGAGATTACCAAAATGAAACTCTAGCGGAACAGGGCGAAAATCTGAGTAAATGAGATCGGTAGGGCCGTGAACTTGATTGAGCCAATCGGTAAGTTGCTCACTGTTGGCAACTGTGGCTGATAAGGCTACCAGTTGTACTTCGCGAGGACAATAAATAATAGATTCTTCCCAAACCGTTCCTCGTTGGCGATCATTCATGTAGTGGCACTCATCTAGCACCACTGCCTCCACATCTACCAAGGAGATCCCAACTTGCCCGATGGGGGTGCCGTAGAGCATATTCCGGAAAATTTCCGTAGTCATCACCAAAATCGGCGCATCTCGGTTAATGGAGGCATCTCCTGTTAACAATCCGACTGCATCAAACCCAAATTGTTCGCGAAAGTCGCGTAATTTTTGATTGGAAAGGGCTTTGAGAGGAGTAGTGTAAAAAACTCGTTTTCCTCGCGCAAGGGCGCGATAGATGGCGTATTCTCCCACTAAAGTTTTGCCCGAACCTGTAGGCGCACAAACCACTACAGAGCGTCCAGCATTCAGGGAAGCGATCGCATCTTGTTGGAATTTATCCAGTTCAAAAGGAAATATAGAACTGGGATCAACTTCTGGAGACAGCGCAGAATAATTCACTCAATCACAATTGCAACCAGACTGTTTACTATATATTATTTCAATCCCCGATCGGGATTCATCCACTATCACCTTCTACATATCAAGCCAGAAAGTATTAGTAAATATTTGATTTTACCATGAAATGAGAAATAGTCACTATTAAAAGGGACTGGGTACTGGTGATTGGGGATTGGGAATTGGGAATTGGGAATTGAATTTTTTCTATGCCCTTTGCCCCTTGCCCTATGCCCGTGTCTTTGCGTCACCGTGTCTCCTTGTCCCCGCGTCCTCGTCTCCTCTACTTCCCCAATTCGTGCGATCGCATTGTGGCAGCTTTGACTGCTTCAATTAAAGCTGAACGGAATGCTGCTTTTTCTAATTGAGCAATGCCGGCAATTGTTGTACCACCAGGGCTGGTAACGCGATCTTTAAGTTCTGCGGGATGGAGTTTGGTTTCATGTAGTAACTGGGCTGTGCCGAGTACGGTTTGTAGAGCAAGTTGATTGGCGATCGCTCTGGGCAAACCTGCTGCAACTCCACCATCAGCAAGAGCTTCTACCATTAGTGCTACATAGGCGGGGCCACTTCCCGATAATCCTGTCACTGCATCCATCAGTGTTTCGGGAACTTCTACAACTTCGCCTACTGCTGAAAACAATTGCCATGCTGTTTGTAAATGATTGGCATGGGTATAAGCACCTGGTGTAATAGCAGTCATGCCCGCCCCTACCGTTGCTGGGGTATTAGGCATGGCTCGAATCACTGGCATTTGAGGAAAAGCTGCTTCGAGATGACTTAAAGGTACACCCGCCAAAATGGAAACTACTAAGGGCTTATGTCTTTTGTCGATCACGTCTGCTAATTCTTGGGCGATCGCGCTGAATACTTGAGGCTTGACTGCCAAACAAACAACTTCCGTTGCTTGCATAAAAGCTTGGCAGTTATCAGCTGTTACCGCCACATTGTACTGCTGGGCTAAAAAGTTCGCTCGCGCGGGCTGTGGTTCGCTGACTATAACCTCTGATGCTTGATAAATTCCTCGATCAATAAGGCGGGATAAGAGCGCTTCTCCCATTACCCCGCCACCAATTAAGCCAAACTTAGTAGTCATTAGTAAATTCATCATTGGTCATTGGTCATTGATCATTAGGTTTGGACTAATGACTAATGACTAATGACTAAATTTTAATTTATTGTGCCATGCGATTAGGTTCATTTCCCCAAGCAGCATTGCCACTGCCACTTCCACTGGCTGGACGCGGAGTACGTAGTGGAGGTTGAGGCACTTCGTGTAGAACACCTGACTGGGTGCTGACTTGTACGCAACTAGGCGTGAATAAAAATATACTTTCACCGATGCGCTCTTGGTGTCCGTCGAGAGCGTAGGTACCACCTGCGACAAAATCGACTGCCCGTTGCGCTTGATCTGGATCCATGATTGTCAAATTTAAGACAACTGATTTGCGCTCTCGTAAAGCTTGAATTGCTTGAGGCATTTCTTCAAATGTACGTGGTTCTAGTACTAATACTTCTGAAATACCGTTAAGAGCGCCTGGCATACCAATAACATTGCTGATTGTTTTTGAAGAAGCTGTTGCTACATCAGGATTCATAGTAGCCATAGGTTCGCGCCAACGACGATTTGGAGTGGTAGCTTCTGGGGGTACTTGTTGCGGATTTTGTTCTTGATACAGATTTTGATAAGTTTCTGCATCAGGTTCTTCTTCATAATACTCATATTCTACTGGTTCGTTTAAACCTACGAAGTCTCTTAATTTGGAAAAGATATTGTTCATTTTGTTTACGCTCCTGGTGCAAATCACCTTTTTTGATATGGCAACAATTGATGCAACCACCTTAAGCCCATAAACAGGGCGGATAGTCAAGCAATTTTATGGTTGTCTGTAGCATATTTTACGGCTATTGCTCATGATACAGATGCCCCCTATAACGTCTGCACATAGCCTGCACGCAACAATTGAGTCCAGATTATAGCCTAACTATTTTTGTATGCAAAGTTGCTGGCACCCCTAAATTTTTTTAGTGTTTACTTTTGTCAATACTATAATCATTTGTTTACGGATCAACCAGTATGTTTTAGATTTTTTTGCTTCAATTAGTAAAGACCTTCAATTCCCGATAAACTTGCATATTTTTACGTAAATAAAATATAAAAATTTGCACTTGTCTAGGTATTTGCCCATAACGAAATAATGAAAATTCTGACTCTATTTTTCATGCTATTTAACAGTAGTTATTCGTTAAGACATAGATGGTAGATTCAAATACCCAATTAAATGACCTATGCTCAAGTCGGGCTAGAAGCCTTTTCTGGAGATAGGTTTCAACAAGAGCAATTTTTTTTAATATGAAATGACAAGCGATCGCTTGTCATTGACTAGATTTTTATGGGAGTATATTTAATGTCCATCTACTTACGTAGGGCGTTCTCCAAACAAGATCGTTCCCAAACGTACCATTGTTGCGCCTGCTTGTACTGCTAGCTGGTAGTCACCTGACATTCCCATAGAAAGTTGATCGATGTGAATGTGAGAACATTTCTGTTCGTTAATTTCTTGTGCTAATTCGTGGGTGCGGTTAAATACATCTAAAATCTCCACATCCTTCAACCCTAATGGCGGAATCGTCATTAACCCTTGGATCTGTAAATTTTTGTATTGATTTAGCGTTAGTAAGTCAGCAAAAAGTTCAGGTACGCTCCAACCCGATTTGTTGGGATCGGGAAGAATTTTTACTTGCAAGCACACATGAGGAGACACACCTAGCTGTTGTGCTAGTTCGTTTAAGCGCCCCGCCAACTTCAAGTTGTCCACTGAGTGAAGCCAGCTAAAATTTTCTAAGGCTTTTTTGGCTTTGTTGCTTTGTAAATGCCCGATAAAGTGCCAAGTAACATCAGACAAGTCTTGTAACTCAGCTTGTTTGGCGATCGCTTCTTGAATGCGATTTTCACCAAAATCTCGAATTCCTCCTGCATAGGCAGCACGAATTGCATCAGTTGGTACTTGCTTAGTAACTGCAATTAATCGAACTGATGGTGGTAAGTGTGCTTTAACATTAGCAATACGTTCGCTAATCGAACTACTCATTGGAAGGTGCGTTGAAAAATACTCTGAAGCTGATCGTACTCGTGGCTTTGTCCGGTGCGGCGTAAATTCCGTAAGCGGTTTTCCAACAACATCCTTGCCTCAGTACGTCCTATGGGCTGAAACTTTAACCCTTTAGCATCATTTGCTACCAAAAAAAATAGGCGTTGAGCATACAGTGTAGTGAATAATTCCTGTCGATCATCCACCATACAGATTCTATAGAGTAAACCCCAAGTTGGATGATTTATGTAAGTTTCTGAGCTTTCTGGATTCATTTAATACTTGAAGGTAATAATAGATATATGTTTTCGCAGTTGAATGCCAAAATTGGTGAGGCTAATAAATTTGATTGAGCTAGAATATTTGCTCAAAATGCATAAAAGCCAACTTCTGCCAAAATAGCATTGGTGAAAATGTTGATGCAGTTGGCAATTAGGTTTTGAAGATGGCAGTAGCTCAGGCATAATTGCCGACACAGCTAAATTTAAACTGTGATGATGGGGCAAGTAACAACGGGAAAACTAGGGAGGTAGAGATACGGAAGTAGAATTTGTCAACTCTTGCTCTGCTTCACTCTCATCTTTTCTTTGTCTTCCCTCTACCAATGCTGCCATAATTGCCGCCGTTTTGTTGCACAAATTGACAAACAACTTACCCATTCAGATTTTTCCATCACTCCTGTTGTCTATACTTATTCATACTCAATAGTTAACAGCTAACAGTCAACAGTCAAGAGTTAGTTTGTAAAAGGCAGCTATGCTGACGGCACAGAGAACTCAGAGTGCACAGTTCCCAGGGCGCGGGAAACCCGCGCCGTAGGGACTGATTCACCGTCGCACGGCAATCTGAAGTTCGGTGGGCAGAAGGGAAACGATTTATTATATTTACCGCGTTTAATTCTGTTTATCTACTTAAAACCTTTGCTAGAGCCTTGAGTTGTGCTTGGGCTTTGTGCAGAGATTCATGCCATTCTCTGGTGGGATCGCTGTCTGCGACAATTCCCGCTCCCACTTGCCCCCATACAGTGTTGAAAGTAGAAGTAGGAGCAAGTAGCAAAGTCCGGATCAAGATATTCAAGTCTAAGTTACCTTGCCAATCTAAATAACCACAGGAACCGTAGAACAAGCTACGGCGCACTGGTTCTAATTCTTCAATAATTTCCATGCACCGGACTTTTGGGCAACCTGTAATTGTGCCGCCAGGAAACATCGCGCGAATTAAATCAACAGCATTGAGGTCACTTTTTAAAGTACCTTTGATGTTACTGACAAGATGCATAACGTGGCTATATCGCTCAATTGTCAGCAATTCATCAACGCTTACACTTCCCCATTCACATACCCTTCCTAGATCATTACGCTCTAAGTCTACGAGCATGATGTGTTCGGCACGTTCTTTGGTATTGCTAAGTAATTCTGCTGCGAGTAGTTGATCTTCTTCTGGTGTTATCCCGCGCGATCGCGTCCCAGCGATCGGCCTTGTAGAGACGCTAAATCTTTTATCTCTATATTTTTCCGATTGTACCAATCTCTCAGGTGAACAGCTAATTATATCTCCCCAAGGCGTCTTGAAATAACAAGCAAAAGGAGAAGGATTAATCTGCTGTAGCGCGCGATAAATTTCCCATCCGGAAGCATTTGTTTGTGCTTCAAACCTGAGCGAAAGATTAGCCTGAAAGATATCGCCAGCTTGAATGTATTTTTTCGCACAGTTAACTGCTGCTTTGTATTCCGCTTGAGAAGTTTGGAAACTTGAAAAAGATGGGAAGAAATTATTAATCACATCCCCCTGTTTCCTGTCCCCTATTCCCTGTCCCCTATCCCCTATCCCTTTCTCCAACCTCATCTCCAACTCATCCAGCCCAGCTTCATCACTGGCAGCTAGCCATAAAACTTGATCCCAGTGATCTAAAACGGCAAAATGCTCCGGCTCATACCAAAAAGCGACTGGAAATGGCAAGAAATCAGATTTGGTGTAAGGTAGCTGTTCTATTTCCCAAGCAACGTCATAGCCTAGCCAACCCAGCCAACCACCAGTGAAGGGAAGAGGAGAGGAGGGGGGGAGTGGGGGAGTGGGAGAGGGGGGGAAAAATAATCTTCCTGTTCCCTGTCCCCTTTTTTCCAGCAATTGATTTAAGAAGGGTAAAATTTCACCTAGTGGTGGTGTCCACATTTGGAGGTGTCCTTTCACACATCTGGGATTACCTGCACATATTGAATATCTCCCTATATGGGGATTATCTGTGGGTGTAAGGTAAGGACTTTCTAGTAAAGTTGCTATTTTAGATGTATCAATATTACAAAATAGAGAGGCGAAAATATCAGAACCAGTACGATGTTTAAGTGGTAGCGATCGCCAATACCAAGCCATTGTCATGATTATTATGGTGTAATATTTGTAAATTTGTTTCTGATTTCGCAAGAGTAAATACTTAAAAATTTAGATTGCTTATTTAGATTGCTTATTTTATGTGGTTTTCCGGAAATACAGTATTCTTTGGAACTAGACACATACGGTAATTTTCAAAAAATAAATAGAAATCTTATATTTAGCCTATATTTAGTTTATTAATGACCAGCAATATATTGATATACAAACCAGTTAGGCATTTACCAGTGGTATGAATGTTATCTCTACAAAAATTCCCGACGTACTCATTATTGAATCTAAAATCTTTCAAGATGAGCGGGGTTTTTTCTTTGAAAGTTATAATCGTCAAAAGTTTAGTGATGTAACTGGTCATATAGTTAACTTTGTTCAAGACAATCATTCCCGCTCTCAACAAAATGTTTTGCGAGGATTACACTACCAAATTGAACAAGCACAAGGCAAATTAGTTAGAGTCATTATTGGTAGTATATTTGACGTAGCGGTAGATATTAGGAAAAGCTCTCCTACCTTTGGTCAATGGGTGGGTTGCGAACTTAACGCCCAGAACAAACGCCAACTTTGGGTACCACCAGGCTTTGCCCACGGCTTTGTTGTCCTTTCAGAAGTTGCCGAAGTCCTTTACAAAACCACAGACTACTACGCTCCCCACTATGAAAGGTGCATTCTTTGGGATGATCCCCACTTAGCCATAGACTGGCATCTTAGCGCAGAACCAATCTTATCTGCAAAAGATAAAGCAGGTAAGTCTTTCAAAGAAGCTGAGGTATTTACTTAGATTTTGTATAGTATATAGTTATTTTTTGCAATTATTCTTAAGTTCGCCACTGCTAAATTTTAAAGTTAACAGTATGAGTAAATTGATCCTGCTTATCGGCAGCAACGGTCAAGTAGGTAAAGAACTACAACAAACTCTCGAACCATATGGAAATATATTAGCGATCGCACGACCTGCGATAGACTTCAGTCAGCCCGATACACTGCGTCAGGTAATTAGAGAAAAACAACCCCAAATTATCATCAATGCTGCCGCTTATACAGCTGTTGATCAAGCCGAAAGCGAACCTGCACTAGCTCAAGTTATTAATGCGACAGCATCGGGGATTCTTGCAGAAGAAGCCCAAAAACAAGGGGCTTTCCTTATTCATATATCTACCGATTATGTTTTTGATGGCAATAATTGCCGTCCTTATCAAGAAACTGATGCAACTAATCCTTTAAGTGTGTACGGAAAAACCAAACTGGCGGGAGAACAAGCTATTGTCCAGGCTAATAGTCATTATCTCATCCTGCGCACAGCTTGGGTTTACGGGTCTTTTGGCAAAAGCAATTTTGTCAAAACCATGTTGCGGTTAGGAGCACAAAGGGAAGAAATTCGCGTTGTTGCCGATCAAATTGGCAGCCCCACTTGGGCAAGAGATATTGCAGAAACTATAACCCAGTTAATTCCCAAGTTGAATTCAGAAATTGTCGGCGTCTATCACTATACAAATAGTGGTGTTGCTAGTTGGTACGACTTTGCTGTTGCCATTTTTGAAGAAGCTCAACAACTTGGTTTTCCCTTGAAAGTTCAGCGTATTATTCCGATCACAACTTTGGAATATCCCACTCCGGCTTGTCGCCCTGCCTATTCCGTTCTTGCTTGTACTAAAATAGCTGCAATTTTAGGAACTCATGCGCCACATTGGCGACAAAGACTTAGAAAGATGCTAAAAGATTGGGGACTGGGGACTAGTGACTAGGGACTAGGAATTCTATGGAAGGGAGAGGTTTTGAATCTTTAGATTTCTACCAAGACAGTTTAAAGTTGCTCAAAGCAGCTTACCGACTTGCGGATAGTTTGCCGGACTATGAAAGATATAATCTCAGCAACCAATTACGAAGATCTGCCTGTAGTCTTGTATTAAACATAGCTGAAGGCTATGGACACTACCACTATCTAGATAGGTTGCGTTTTATGTACATTGCTCGTGGTTCTCTAGCTGAAACAACCAGTGCTTTCGCCATAGCTGAAAGTGTCGGATATTGTACAGCAGAACAATTAACTTGGGTAAGCCAGTTAAAAACACAAATTGAAAAGGCTCTCAACGGTTATTGTCGTTTTATTCGTTCTCAAAAACAAGGTAGTGATGAATACGGACAAGAATATATTAGAGAGTTACACGTTGGAGAATTTTTAGTACCTAGTCCTTACGAGCAAAATCCCAGTACCCAGTCCCAAGTACTTAATCACTAATACCTATGAAAGCACTTATTCTTTCTGGCGGTAAAGGCACTCGTCTTCGCCCCCTTACCTATACCGGGGCAAAACAACTTGTACCTGTTGCCAACAAGCCTATTTTGTGGTATGGCATTGAAGAGATGGTAAGCGCAGGAATTACTGATATTGGTATCATTATTAGTCCGGAAACAGGTGCAGAAGTACAAGCCAAAACTGGAAATGGCGATCGCTTCGGAGCAAAAATCACTTATATTTTGCAAGATCAACCAGCCGGGCTTGCCCACGCTGTCAAAGTCGCTCTTCCTTTTTTAGGAGATTCGCCTTTTGTGATGTACTTGGGTGATAACTTGATTCAACAAGGCGATCTCAGTTATTTTCTCAAACAATTTACTACTCAACAACAGGATGCCTTGATTCTCTTACGTGAAGTTAGTAATCCTAGTGCTTTTGGTGTTGCTAAAGTAGATGAAACAGGGCGAGTTTTACAGCTAATTGAAAAACCTAAAATTCCCCCCTCTAACTTGGCGTTGGTAGGGGTTTATTTCTTTTCGCATATCATTCATGATGCGATCGCCTGTATCCAACCTTCTGCCAGAGGCGAACTAGAAATTACTGATGCTATTCAATGCCTGATAGACAACCAAAAACAAGTCGCAGCCTGCCAACTAGATGGATGGTGGTTAGATACCGGGAAAAAAGATGATCTGTTAGAGGCAAATCGTTTGATTCTTGATACCTACTTAACTACAGAAATTTTTGGGGAAATCGATAGCCAAAGTCAAGCGATCGGGCGCGTTCAAATTGGTGCTGGATCTAAAGTAATTAATAGCACAGTTCGTGGCCCAGCAGTAATCGGTAAAAATTGTTATTTAGAAAACTGCTTTATCGGCCCATATACTAGCATTGCTGATAATAGTAAACTTATCGATACCGACATTGAGCATAGTGTGGTTTTAGAAGGTGCTAAAATTGTCGGAATTCATCAACGCATTATTGATAGCGTAATTGGACAAAGGGCGCAATTAACAATTGCACCTCGTCGTCCTAAAGCCTTGCGGTTTATGATTGGTGATGATTGTCAAATCGAGCTAACGTGATTTATTTGTTAACAGTCAATTACTATTCCACAAATCTAGTTGCTAAATTAGTCAGTTCTTTATCAACCAACACAAATATAGAATACAAAATCGTTATCATCAATAATTCTCCTGATGATGATTCTATCTATCATCTAAAATCTGACTCAGCACTTGTTTTCAACGCAACTGATAATTTAGGTTTTGGTAGTGCTTGCAATCTTGGTTTAAAATTTATTTTTGCTCAAGAACCACGGGCAATTGTTTGGATAGTAAATCCAGATGCTTATTTATTAAAAAATGCGTTAGACAAAGTTTATCCATTTTTCGATTCTCATCCCGAAATTTCCATTCTCGGCACTATTATTTATACCCTTACGAATGAAGTTTGGTTTGCGGGTGGTAAATTTATTTCTCAAACAGGAACCATATTAACTCAAGATTTAATCACAAATATAAATGCAGAGTATATACCCTGTGATTGGGTTTCCGGTTGTAGCATGATAATTAATCTGCAAAAATTTTGTGAGTGTCCTTTATTTGATCCTGCCTATTTTCTTTACTATGAAGATTTTGATTTTTGTCAACGATATGTCCAGCAAGGACATTTAATCGCAGTTACTAAGCAATTTGGTGTATTGCATGAACCCTCTTCAATTACTAATAGGTATGTTTTTAGAAAAATTAGACATAGCACTTATAGTTATTTATTAACTTTGGAAAGGTATACAAATAAGTTGATTTTTAATATTAGATTAATTAGGCTCGTGTTTTATGCTCTTGTTTTAATATTTTTCAAACCTCAAATTGGACTAGGTAAAATTCATGGTTTATTAAATTATTGGCAATCTAAGTTTTAATAAATGAGTGAATTATTAATTAATTTATCAATTATTTTTTCCCAGCCTACAGGCATAAGTAACTATGCCAAAAATCTTTTTCCCTATTTTAAATCTCTTCATCCCACTCTCTTATCTGCTCAAGATTATCCTGGCTTTAACTGCTACTCAATTCCAGATAATCTTACTCCTGCCCAAGGAACTAAAGGACATTTTGACAGAATTTTGTGGACGCAGTTTCAACTACCAAAAATCTATCAAAAGCTCAAATCTAAGCTAATATTTTCTCCAGTGCCAGAAGCTCCCCTCTCTTCCAACTGCCGTTTTGTCGTCATGGTTCACGACTTAATCGCCTTGCGCTTTCCTAAACGCTTCTCACCACTGACTAATTACCAACGCTACTATATTCCTGAAGTTCTCCGACAAGCACAACATATTATCTGTAATTCCCAAGCTACTGCCAAAGACATTACTGACTTTTACAAAATTCCTGCCCAGAAAATCACACCGATTTTGCTAGCTTATGATGCTAGCCATTTTCGCCCGTTTGGAGAAGAGGGACAAGGAGAAGGATTTTTTCTACAGATCCACTCTCCCACTCCCACTCTCCCACTCTCCCACTCTCCCACTATTCCCCTCTCTACCTCATCGCAGCGCCCCTATTTTCTCTACATTGGTAGACACGATCCTTACAAGAACCTACACAGACTGATTTCTGCCTTTGCCGCATTACCGAGTCATCGCGATCGCGAGTTATGGCTTGCGGGGCCAACAGATCAACGCTATACTCCCTTATTGCAAGTGCAAGTTGAAGAATTAGGCATCACCGAGCAAGTAAAATTTTTGAATTACGTTCCTGATGACGAATTACCCAAAATCATTAGCGGCGCGATCGCTCTTGTTTTCCCCAGTCTTTGGGAAGGCTTCGGTTTACCTGTATTAGAAGCAATGGCTTGCGGTACTCCCGTTATTACCTCAAATCTTTCTTCTCTACCAGAAGTTGCTGGCGATGCTGGAATTCTTATCAATCCCTACAAGCTAGAGGAAATTACAGAGGCGATGAATACATTGGCAACTGATGCACAATTACGTGATCGCCTTTCTGCCGCAGCCATCAGCAGGGCAAGTAATTTTAGTTGGGAGAAGACTGGAATGGCGACGGTTGAAGTTTTAAAACAGTATCTTTAAAAGGGATTGGAGAATAGTGACTGGGGATTGGGAAGAGATTTTTTCCAATCATCAAAAAATCAGCCAAAGGAGACAAGCCGATAATAATGTAATTTTTTACATTAGCTGATAAAATCTACCTGTGATTGCAGCATATTGATTGCTACTTTAATTCCAACGCTTTGCTTTTACCCGGATTCATCAATCCATGAGGATCAACCATCTCCTTAAACTTTAACTGCTCCGGATCTATAACTTTTCTTCCACCATCTTCAATAATGTAAGTGTGGGGATTGGCAATAAACACGCCTTTTTCTTCATGATCGCGGATAATCTCATTCAGGCGTTCTTCACAAGTGTAGCGCACAAGTTGCAAAGCCGCAGGTATAGCTGTACCATTTACCCGGATAAATTCCAAATGCATCATCACTTCATTCCCATAATGATGATACATATGTTCTACTAATTTCAAGCTTTGATCTGCGGGAAAAATACTTTGTAAGTAAGTAATCGAAGTATCAACCGTGCGAGCATGCAAAGTGGTATGGTTCCAGGTAAATTCTAATAAGTTCGCAACTTTCCCTGCTTCCTGTGCTTGTTTTTGATACGTAATTTTGCCACCATATTGCTCCACTAAACCAGGCAAGAACTCTAAACTCTGTTCTGCAATTAACAATAAAGCTGCATGAGTGTCATTGGGAATGTACTGCCGCAGAGGGGTAAAGTATTGAGGAATTGGGGATGCAAAGATACTAATTTCTTTTTTGATCATGCCATCGGCATCAGCTAAAGCTTGCCCAAATTTTGCTGCTGCCATAAATTCTGGGAAGGTGAGAATAACCTCTACCCAAGGATAAGCTGGCGCAAGCGGTATTTCTACTTCAGTGATAATACCGTTGATACCCCAGGCATGGTTTACCTTTTGCACATCATCGCCACGCAACTCAATTACACGTGGTTCATCTTCTAAAGTCACGACTCTTAGGGCGATCAAATTACCGCGATCGCCTAACAACCCATATTGGATCGAGCCAATTCCTCCACTACCCCCAGCCACAAATCCAGCAATTGTTGCTGTACGGTAGGTAGAGGGAGCCATCCGCGTTTCCCAGCCACTTTCCCGTGCTTTTTTATCCAGGGCTGCTAATTTCACCCCAGCTTCAACTCGCGCTACTCCCGGCTTTACCCAACAGATTTCATGCATCCGCGTCATATCGATAATTACGCCACCACGCAACGGTACACACTGCCCATAATTTCCCGTTCCTGCACCTCGAATAGTTACCGGAATTCGATACTTCACGCAAGCTGCTGCTACTTTTAATACTTCTTGTTCGTTAGCAGGACGTACGACTACATCCCCGACTTTTCCTTCTAATTTAGGAACTAGAACCGGACTAAAGGTATGGTAATCTTGAGATAATTTTGCTACTTGAGTAGAATCAGTTATAATTTCAATTCCTTGTAGAGAATTAATCAAAGCTTCTATATCAAATGATTTTACAGGTGTTGTTGTCATAGTTGCGATAGTTGTTGGTTATTGGTGATTAGGGCATTGCTGAAAGTATAATGATTTGTGCCGCGCTTTGCGTAGATTTCAGTTTGCTTGACTTCATGACGTTGATGAATAGGTTCACTGCGGTTTCTCAAAAAGCCACCACAACGATTTGTCAACACTGCTTGTATCTCAGCAATAATAGATAAAGCTATCGCTTCTGGTGTATCTGCTCCAATATCTATGCCCATAGGAGCATACAATCTTTGTAGTTGCTCTATGCTGTAATTTATTCCTTGAATACGTAAATCTTGAAGTAATTTTTCAGTACGATGCTTTGGCCCCAAAACACCCAAATATTCTATATTTGATGGCAGAAGAATTTTCAAAATTTCTAAATCGTCGAGATAATTATGAGTCATCACTACGGCGATTGTGTGTTCATCTACACATATTTGTTTCTGTAAAATTTCTCGGTGGGTAAGAAACACCTCATCAGCCATTAAAAAACGCTCTCTTGTTGCCTCACTAGCTCGACAATCAATAATGATTACTTGCCAACCCAAAGCCTTAGCAAACTGTGCTACAGGTACAGCGTCATGCCCTGCACCAAAAATTATTAGGCGTGTGGGTGGCTGAATAACTTCGAGTAAGACATCAACACTACCTGATAAAAGTTGGTATTTGATGACGCTCGAACGTTGACTTTGCAGAGCAACTTGAGCATCTTTGATTAAAGCAACTTTTAAAAAAGATTCTTCAATATTAGTAGTTACACTATGATCTGGATTTAAAATTAAGCGTGTTCCAACCTTAATATTTACCTCACCCTCTACCCCAAAAACGGTTGCAATCATGCCTTGTTGCTGATTACAGAAACATTGATTAATAAAACTCAAGGGGTTAAGTGGATCATCTTGCTCTAGGCGTTCAATCAAGACTTGCACCACTCCATTACAGCCAAGCCCAAATCCCCAAACAATATCCTCATCAGCATTATTGTCGTATGTAACAACTATTGGTTGCCTATCTGCCATAGAAGAGCGAGTGTGCTGAAATACATCATTTTCTAGGCAACCACCGCTAATCGTTCCTACGATTTGACTTTGTGTTATCAGCATCCGCGCCCCTGGTTGGCGATAGCTAGAACCTTTCACATTTACAACCGTGGCAAGGAATACTGGTTCAGTATTTTGTTGACTTTCTGCAAATGCTTGCAAAATTGCCTGTAGCTCTTTCATTATCAGTTACTCTCAACTCATCGTTTGTGCGATCGCCTTTAACTAAGAGGAATTATCTACCAATTTTCGCTTAAATCCCACTTATAAAAGCTTAAGCATCGAGTCCAACAAAATATTTAGCACAATAGTGTCAAGCGATCGCCCACAGTTGTGCAATATCAGAGAGTGGGAGCGAAGTTTACCTAGATGCGAGGAAAGTCGGTGAACAATACTCTGGTTGTAAAAAAGCTAGAGCGATCGCGGTAAAATTATTGAGATTTATTAGCATTAAATATTTACCAATCGCTAACTATGACAATTACCCTAACTTTGAAAGAAGAGTGGGAACTGTGGGCAGAAGCTAACCACAACACCCTACAAAAACCGAAACCAGAGCCATTTGAAATTCTATGTGAAATACCCAAGCGACTCGGCAAAGGCTATACACGGAAGATGGAATTGTATCCTGGGCTTTGGCTTTTGATTTTAGACTATGAATATCACGATGATGTGCTGATTAAAATCCCTGAATGGGATCATCCTGTGCAATTTTGCGTTCTCCTTAGTGGAAGATGTATAGACGAATACGGAGGGCAATCAGGGGAAGGATATACGTGTATCTCTGGCAGCGGTGTTCAACGCAAAATGCTTCTTAAGCTTCCGAAATCTCGATGTGTAGGTATTGATATTCATATGCTCCCTAATTTGTTGGGAACTTTTTTCCCCGATGAAGAAGGAGAAATTCCCTCTCGCTTGCGCCTACTGACAAAGGGTAACGATTGGCAGACATTACTTTACCCAGAAACTACAATTGCTATTCAGGGAATAGCACAACAAATTATCAATTGTCCTTACCAAGGTTTGACGAAGCGGATGTATTTGCAGGCGAAAGTCTTGGAACTGATGTCGTTGCAATTAGCTCCCATTGTGGCGGCTCAGGTTGGAATGCAACCATCCCCGCGACTGAAACCAAAAACTATTACCCAGATTCAGCACGCTAGGGAAATTCTACGCTCTCGCTTGGAGAACCCGCCGTCATTATTAGAGTTGGCGCAGATGGTGGAAGTGAGCGATCGCACTCTCCGACGTGGATTTCGGGAACTGTTTGGCACGACAGTATTTCAATTCTTGATTAATGAACGCATGAAACTAGCCGAGCAACTACTACGCGAGGGTAACCGGAGTGTCGCTGAAGTCGCTAATTTTGTTGGCTATTCTCATCTAGGGCAATTTGCAGCTCTATTCAAGCGCAAGTTTGGGATTACGCCCAGCAAATGTTTATTGGGTAAAAAGTCCATATTGGGATAGTGATGCCATATTTAGATAGACTTTATTGCTAACTCTTCTCTATACTCAGCTTCAATAAATTAAAAATCATTTGCAAGAATCCAGATTTATCCAAAATTCTGGATTGATCTCACCTTAGCCCTCAGCTTAAACAAGAGGATTTTTGTCCCCTTGAGCAAGTGGTGGGGAATAAGAGGTTGTTTGTAAAGGTATTCCCCCTAACCCCCCTTAAAAAAGGGGGGGAAAATCAAAGTCCCCCTTATGAAGGGGGATTTAGGGGGATCGATTTTCGCAAGCTGGTGTTTCAGGAGTTGTGATGAAGCGTTGGTGTTTGTCTGATAGTGTGCGACTGTGGTGTTTAGTAAGTATATTAGGATGCTTGAGTGCTGTTGCCATTCAACCTGTATGGGCAGGAATTAAACCAATTGGTGAGAAGCACGAAGTTCAAAGTCAGGAAAACTTCCAGCCTCTGCTGGCTCGAAAAATTCGACAATTGAGTGAAATTGAACGTCCCAGCACTAGCGCCCAAATGCTAGTGCAGTCGCCAGCACCCCAAACAGCACCCTCATCAGAAGTTGTGCAGGTTACGGGAGTTAAAGCTAATCCCACCGATAAAGGTGTAGAGGTGATTTTACAGACGACTGTTGGAGAACAGTTGCAAATTACAAATCGCAGTACTGGCAATAGCTTTATTGCTGATATTCCCAACGCTCAACTTAGTTTACCTAGTGGTGAGGCGTTTACATTCCGTTCTGACAAGCCAGTTGCGGGAATTACTGAGATAACGGTAATTAACTTTGATGCCAATACTATCCGGGTCACAGTGACAGGTGAAGCAGGTGTGCCAACTGTTGAGTTATTTGACAGCCCAGACGAGGGCTTGATTTTTGGGATTACAACTGCTACAACTTCTGCACAACAGCCGCAGCAACAAAACCCTACCCCGCCTGCGGCACCCCTCCCCTTGCCAAGGGGAGGGGAAGGATCACCACAACCAGAGACACCTTCAGCAGAAGGTGATGAGCCGATTGAGTTGGTCGTAACAGGAGAGCAAGATGGTTATCGTGTAAGAGATTCGTCAACTGCAACCAAAACGGACACTCCCCTTCGCGATATTCCTCAATCGATTCAGGTGGTGCCACAACAGGTGCTACGCGATCAACAAGTCAACCGTCTAGAAGATGCCCTGAGAAACGTTAGTGGTATAACTCCAGCAACTGGGATCTATGGATTACTCAATACTTTCAACATTCGTGGCTTTTCTACTGCTGAAGGTAACATTCTCAGAGATGGACTGCGAGATTCAAACTCTGGAGGAATAATCGAACTCCCCAATATCGAAAGAGTCGAAGTACTGAGAGGCCCAGCTTCCGTACTATATGGTTACGGCAATCCGGGCGGAACCATTAATTTGGTGACGAAACAACCTCTACGTGAGCCGTTTTACTTCATAGATGCCACGATTGGGAATTATGACTTTTACCGGGGCGCGATCGATTTGTCTGGGCCATTAAACAACTCCAAAAATGTGTTGTATCGCCTGAATGCAGCCTATACAAGCTCAGGTAGTTTTATTGACTTTTTTGATAGCGACTACCTGGGGATTTCGCCCATCCTGAATTTTGCGATTGGTAAGAGAACCAACTTGACTTTGGAGGGGGAATACGTTGACACGAATAATGAATGGTATGCCGGGGTGCCTGCCATTGGCACAGTCCTGCCTAACTCAAATGGCGAAATACCACGCACTCGCAACTATGGTGAGCCTTCTGACTACATTGACCAATCTGTTAGCAGGATTGGATATAGACTGGAACACCAATTCAGCGACAACTGGTCGTTACGCAATGCCTTTCGAGTGACGTTTATTCGTTACACTGATAACATTACTATTCCCATAAGTTTGCGGTCTGACAATCGAACCCTAAATCGTTTGTATCGAGAGTATGATACTGGGAACTTCGACGACTATGTTCTCACAACTGACCTGGTTGGCAAGTTTTCCACTGGCTCAATAGAGCACCAGTTGCTAGTTGGAGTCGATTTGGGTAGGTATAGCACCAGAATTGCAATAAATTCTGCGGCTGCTGCACCGCTTGATTTGTTTGACCCTGTGTATAATCGGCCATTGCTCAATCCTCTCACTCGCTCTTCTGATTTAAATAACATAAGAGATTCACTTGGAATTTATGTTCAAGATCAGGTGACGCTGGCAGAAAATCTAAAGTTATTGTTGGGCTTACGATTCGATGCCTTTGAACAACGGAATGAGAATTTACTCAGGGATACTAAAATTAATCAATCCGGTGATGCATTTAGTCCCCGTCTGGGAATTGTTTATCAACCCCTACCACCAATTTCGCTTTACGCCAGCTATGCCAGATCATTTACTCCAACCATCGGAAATGCCTTTGATGGTAGTGTCTTCCAACCAGAGCGGGGTACTCAATATGAAGTTGGGGTTAAGGCGGATTTGAACGACCAACTTTCTGCAACGCTTGCATTCTACAATCTAACCCGCTCTAACGTTTTGACGACCGATCCACTTAATCCAGGCTTTTCTATACAAAGGGGTGAACAGCGTAGCCGAGGAATTGAACTGAATGTAGGAGGGGAAATCTTGCCAGGATGGAATATTTTTGCGGGCTATGCATACACTGATGCACAAATTACTAAAGATGAAGACGATAGACTTGCTGATAATCTTTTGAATAATGTACCAGAACACGCCTTTAATCTGTGGACAACCTATCAAATTCAGAAAGGTGATTTGCAAGGCTTGGGGTTTGGTTTGGGCTTCTTCTTTGTGGGAGAAAGGCAGGGAGATTTAGCCAATACCTTTGAGGTGCCGAGCTATCTTCGCACTGATGTCGCGATTTTTTACACGCGAGAACAATTCCGTGTGGCGCTGAATTTCAAGAATCTATTCGACGTGGAGTATTTTGAAAATGCTTTTAATAATGTACGTCTTTTTTCCGGGCAGCCATTCACGTTACAGGGAACGCTTTCGTGGCAGTTTTGACGCACTTCAGTAAAGCCACGCTGAGAAAGGCAATTGAAGTAGTAGCGTCAGAGCATCCGCTATGAAGTCACGCAATCTTGTATTGTTTTTATTTTGTTTATTTCTAGTCGGAATTTTGGCAGTCATGTTAATCGGTGCTTGCAGCAATTACACTGCCCGTCAGCCTATATCTCAACTAACTAATCCATCAACATCCTTATGCCGAGCGGTGCAGCACACAAGGGGAGAAACTTGTATTCCCCTCAATCCTCAACGAATAATGACATTGGATACGTTTATTCTTGGTGATGTCCTCACCTTATTGGATGTCAAACCAATTGGGACAGCAGGAACTGAGGAAAACTATAATGCTTCTTATCTAAAAGGTAAAACAGAGGGGATTGAGCTTATTCGCAGCATTGATGGGCAGCCTAGTTTAGAAAAAATTTTATTGCTTCATCCCGACTTAATTATTGGTCTTTCTACATCGAGAAATCAAGCAATTTATCAGCAATTGTCACAAATTGCTCCTACAGTACTAGTGCCTTGGCAAGAGATTTCATACGATTGGAAGCAACGTTTCCAAGATTTTGCAGCCATTTTTGGTAAAACAGAGACAGCCAAGCAGGTTCTGGATGACTATAACCGCAGAGTTAAGGGGTTAAAGCAGGCATTGAGCGATCGCCAACAGCAAATTCGAGCTTTATTAAGCTTTGCCTATCCTAATGGATTTCACATTGCTCTGAAAAACTCTTTTCCTGGAAGCATTCTGGATGATGTTGGCTTGCTATCCCCTTCATACCAAATACGTGATGAAATGTATCTCTCGATTTCTGAAGAAACCTTATCAGAAATCGATGGTGATATTCTGTTTATTGCATCACCTCACAGAAATATGTATAAGCTAGAACAACTTCAGCGAAAACCCTTATGGTTTAAGCTCAAAGCAGTTCAGCAACATCAGGTGTACTTGGTTGATCATTCAGTGTGGCGTGGGTATAACATCCTTGCGGCTCATGCAGTGATTGATGACCTATTTCAGTATCTAGTCAACACACCCTAAATATACCCAAACATATACTATTTACCCACAAATCCTGCATCGTTAAGCGATCGCCTACACTTGGGCAATATCGAAAAGTGGAAGCGATCGCTTTGTTGTTACAACAACTTCTCTGGTGTAATCGGTAAATCGCGGATGCGTTTACCTGTGGCATGGTAAACTGCGTTGGCGATCGCTGCTGAGACACCTGTAATTCCAATCTCACCTACACCACGCGCACCAACTGGGTTAAAGTTGAGATCGGGTTCGCCGACAAAGGCTACCTCAATGCGAGGAATGTCGGCATGGGCTGGAAAGTGATAGGTGGCGAGGTCATAAACTACAGGATAGCCAATATTAGGATCGAAATGGCATTCTTCCATTAAGGCTTGCCCAATACCCATAATTACCCCACCCCGCACCTGAGAAGCTGCTGTTTTGGCATTGATCACTCGCCCGATATCCATCACCGATACCCAGCGCGTCACCCGCAGACGCCCGATTTCTTCATCGACGCTGACTTCACAAAAATGTGCGCCCCAGGATTGAAACGCCCATTTCTTCGCTTCAGCACCGGGAGCGGAGGATGCTGTGGCTTCAAAAGCTGCCCGCCCAGACTGACGCAGATTTGCAAATGCCTCCTGAGCAGTCTTGGTTTTCGCAGTTTTCAGGACTTCCTGGCAGGCTGACATCACTGCCGGGGCAAGGGATGCTGTCATCATGGAACCACCTGCCATGCCACCATCCGGTAGCAACGAATCACCCATCTCTACCCGTACTTGTTCAATTGGCAGCCCCAATGCTTCTGCGGCAGTGGCAGCTACAACTGTGTATGCGCCAGTACCCATGTCGTTCCCGGAAGTGAGGATGTGGGCAGTACCATTTGGTAACAACCGCACTTTAACGGATGCTTTCCCCCGCAAGCCAGGAAAAGTTGCCGCCGCCATTCCCCAACCAACCAGTTTGCCATCACGTGTCAGCGATCGCGGTTGTTTGGCTCTGTCTTTCCAGCCAAATTCCTTGGCACCCACCCGCAAACACTCAGCAAAGTGCTTGGCTGAAAATGGCAACCCTTTACGTTGGTGTTGCTTGGCTTCGTTTTTCAAACGCAGTTCCACTGGATCTATCTTTAGCGCCCATGCCAGTTCATCCATTGCCGATTCCAGCGCCCACATCCCAGGATTCTCTCCTGGTGCGCGCATGAAGGTGGGCGTGCCAACGTTCATCACTGCCAATTCCTGATTGAGTCGCAGATTTGGCGCAGCATACATAACTGGTGTAATGCTTGTACAAGGTTCTGTGAACACATCTACAGGTGAAGTGTAAGATTTAACTTCGTGAGCGATCGCCTGAAGGTTGCCATCTGCGGTTGCTGCCAAACGGAGAGTTTGCTCAGTTTCAGAACGATGTCCTGTATTTGCTGTCATTTGCCGTCGGCTGACAACGACTCTGAGCGGACGTTGGAGTTGACGGGCTGCTGCTGCACAAAGAATGCCATGCGGCCAAGGAAAGGCTTTGGAACCGAAGGCTCCACCCAGGAATGGTGTAACAATGCGCACTCGCTCTGCCGGAAGCCCAAAAAGTTCTGCATAGGTGCGTTGAGTTCCTAACACCCACTGAGACGGCTCGTAAACAGTAAGTGAGTTAGCATCTTGCCAATGGGCAATGGTGGCATGAGGTTCCATTGGCGCGTGCAGTTCGGTGGAAGTCTTGTAAGTGGCTTCAACCTTGGCTGCTGCACTTGCTATCTCTGCGGCAGCATTCCCGGTTGCAAAACTGCCCTTCTCAAATTTCATTTCCTCCCCAAACATACCCGGAGCCTCTTTGAAAGAAGCCCCTTTCCCATCCACGAGTGGCTTTTGGGTGGTATACTCCACTTTTACCAAATGTGCAGCATCCCGCGCTCGTTCAAAGGTATCTGCCACTACCAAACCAATAATTTGCCCTGCGTAGTGAACTTTATCATCCGCCAACGGCAATCGCGCTTCGTAGATTTTTGAATTCATGAAGTCGTTGCTGGGCTTAAATATCTTGGGCGCATTTTTGTGCGTAAAAACAGCAATTACTCCCGGTGCCTTTTCTGCGGCGCGGGTATCGATACTTTTAATTTGTCCGTTGGCGATCGTGGCTGTGACAAGATAACCGTGAACCAAATCTGGAATTTTATGTTCAGCAGCATAAATTGCTGTACCAATAACCTTGGCTCGTCCATCCTTGCGGTTGACGCCAGTGCCAATTACCTTGTTCATACTACCCCTCCTCCCTTAGCTGAAACTGTCAGTGCGCGGCGAATTGCCCGCTTTGTCAATTCAACTTTGAAACCGTTGTGTGTTAGCGGTTTGGCTCCCCGTAGCGCTATTTCTGCCGCTTGTTGAAATGTTTCTGTTTTGGCTGGCTTGCCAATCAAAAACTTCTCTGCTTCTATCGCTCGCCAGGGTTTGTGAGCTACACCGCCCATTGCCAAGCGCACATCTTTGATCCGCTCTCCTTCCAAGTCAACGGCAGCTGCTATAGAAATCAAAGCAAAGGCATAGGAAGCGCGATCGCGTAACTTCAGGTAAACTCCTGATTTGGCAAACTGTATTGGTGGCAAAACTACGGCAGTAATTAACTCACCTGGCTCCAGGTTTGTGTCTCGCTGCGGCGTGTTTCCTGGTAAGCGATGAAAGTCTGTGAATGGTATCTGCCGTTTACCTTTTGTTCCTTCCACCTCCACCACAGCATCCAAAGCCGCCAGTGCAACACACATATCCGACGGGTGAACCGCCAAACACTGCTCACTGGCTCCCAGGATGGCGTGCATCCGGTTGATGCCCGTTAGTGCCGGGCAACCACTGCCGGGCTGACGTTTGTTACAAGGAAAAGCGGTATCGTAGTAGTAGGGACAGCGAGTGCGTTGGAGGAGGTTGCCGCCCACAGTGGCCATGTTGCGAATTTGTTGTGATGCTCCAGATAAAATCGCACGAGACAGCATCGGGTAGTCGCGACGAACATCGGCATAGTCGGCTACTGCCGTGTTTGTCACCAATGCTCCCAGCCGCAAACCACCATTTGCTGTGCGTTCAATGCGCTGCATTTGCAGTCGAGAGATGTCAATCAGTTGTGATGGCTCGTCCAGAAATACTTTGAGGCGATCAACCAAATTCGTACCACCTGCAATAAAGATTGCATTTTGATCGGCAGTTGCCCTTTGAGCCGCATCTTTCACTGAGGTGGCACGGGTATAGGTAAAGTTATTCATGCGGTTATCTCCGTAGGTTCACTGAGCATCACCTCTGCAACCGGAGAGGGTGGTTTTTGTCCGGCTGCTTGTTGTACTGCTGCCACAATACCGTTATAAGCGCTGCACCGACAGAGATTGCCACTTAGTCGCTCCTTGATTTCAGCCTCAGAAAGTTCAGCTAACTGGGGAGGGCGAGTTAGATCCGGCGTGACAGCACTGGCACAGCCCCGTTTGATTTCATCGATAAGAGCAACAGAGGCACAAATTTGTCCTGGTGTGCAATAACCACACTGAAAGGCATCGTTCTCAATAAATGCAGCCTGTACTGAGTGAAGAGTATCGCCCTGTGCCAATCCTTCAATAGTGACAATCTCTTTACCTTCTTGCATGACTGCTAACGTCAAGCAAGAATAAACTCGCTGCCCATTGATCAGAACCGTGCAAGCCCCACATTGCCCATGATCGCAGCCCTTTTTGCTACCTACCAGTGCCAGGCGATCGCGCAGAGCATCCAGGAGTGTCACGCGCGGCTCAATCGTTAGGTTTTTCTGTTCTCCGTTAACCTTAAGTGTAATATTCATCTCACCTTCAGAACCTAGAGCAGTGTCCTTTGCTACAGTTGCTTGATTCAGCAATGAAGGAGCGGCTATGGCAGTTCCGGCTGTAGTTAACGCCTTGCCCAAAAAATTACGTCGAGAGGTTTTCCCCGCCCCTTCTTGAGGGTGTTGCATGATTTTGTACCTTTAGCACTAAATAAATGCACTCTAATTTTGAAATCTCGGATCGGCTTGCAAAAAATGTATCAGATAAACAAGCTCCAGAAGTAGTATTTACCCTTATCAACTCAAAAAATATGTCTTAAGTCTGATGAGATTGGGTATCGGGGTGGGAAGAAGCGGACACACCAAACACGGGAACAAGGAGACACACCAGACACGGAGAGTCGTGAATTACGTTCTTGCCCCTTGTCTTCTTCTTTGTTCCTAATCCCCAAATATAAATCTCGCAATTTTATTTATCTATATACAAATTCAATAAGTATCTTAACTAAAGTAATTGCACATCCTCTATGCTGTTCCCCATTTCCTACGTTTCTTTGTGAGATTCCATACACTTAAACTGTCAATAGTTGTATTCCTTTGGTTGTATTCATATCTTATAATTGCAGCTTTAAGTGTAGGTTAAGCAGGACAAATATACTAAACAACAGTCTTATAGTATAACCTTAAAGTATTATTTTTTGCTAATGCTATCAAAAATCTAAATAGGTTATATAATATATACCAGATAATCTGGATGCATAAAGACTTTTGAGCATAAGCCCCTGAAACCTCATAGCTCTGCCGACTAGTTATTAATGGTCTCAGAACACTGTTTACTGATACCAAGATTTTTGATTTGCTTAATCATTAGAACCTATAGTAAAAGTAAAGGCGTAAAAGCTTAAATAAAGCTAATAAAGGCTTTAGTTACTGTGGTCAAATAGCTTTACTTGGCATCAGAAAATAGATTTTTCAATCAGAATAAATTCAGTTGTAAATCTCTAACTGAGTGTTGAGACCTTAGTAATAACAATACACTTGGGGAGAATTAATAATGACACATATTGAAGGAACTTTTGAAGGAGCAGGAGGTCTATACCTTTACTATCAAGGTTGGCTACCAGAGGGGCAGGTAAAGGCAATCATTGCAATAGTCCATGGGTTAGGAGCGCATAGCGGATTATTCGATACTGCCGTGCAGTACTTAATCCCACACGGCTATGCCATATATGCCTTTGACCTGCGGGGGCATGGACGTTCCCCTGGACAGAGGGGACATATCAATGCTTGGACAGAGTTTAGAGAAGATTTGCATACCTTTTTAACGCGAATACAAGAACGAGCAATCAATTGTGCTTGCTTTGTGTGGGGGCATAGCTTGGGAGCAGTGATCGCCTTAGACTACGCCTTGCACTTTCCGGAAAGTTTGCAGGGATTGATATTGACGGCACCAGCATTAGGTAAAGTCAGGGTACCAGCTTTTAAAGTTGCTCTAGGACTGATGCTCTCACAAATTTGGCCGCGCTTTAGCCTCAAAGTTGGCATTAAGCGTGGTTCGAGTTCGCGAGATCCTAAGGTGCTAACTGCCTATGCCCAAGATCCATTACGGCATGAGTACGGAAGCGCTCGACTGGCTACGGAATTTTTCGCAGCTAAAAATTGGGTGGAAAGCCATGCGTCTGATTTAAAAGTTCCTTTGTTAATTCTGCATGGCTGTGAGGACTTAATCACACCAACTGAGGGTAGTTTAGCTTTGTTTGAACAAGTGAGCTTTCCAGACAAAGAATGTCATGTTTATCCGGGAGACTATCATGATCTCCATTTAGACCTCAACTATCAAGATGTGTTGGTGGACTTAGGGAATTGGCTCGAACGACATTTGAATGGAGGAACAAACCATCAGCCAGCAGCTTGTCAAATAAAAGTTGCCTCTTTGCAACCAGAAAATATGAATATACAACTTTATTTTTGCGAAAAAGATACAAAAGTTGATCTTGATCCCCGCCATGATCTAAATTAATATTATGTACTTTGTACAGACTTGTAAAACATTTAGGTGTGATATAACCGAAGTCTCAAAAAATTCTAGTCCTGTCATCGGATAGATACCATATTTAAAGAAAAGGCTGGGCGAGAATCAGAACTTAGGTATCAAAGGGCAGCATCCAGATTAAATACCTAATATTTGTGTGTGAATTTGACAAAACATCGTTGGATAATTTTATCTAGCTAAAATTGAGAGCCTTTGAAATCCGATAACTGAGGTAAATTTCTACCTTTCAATGTATGAATTTACTTTAGCAAATACATTACTCTTGGAATAACGGCTGATTTTTGGCTGTTAATTATTTTTCTTGAATTATTAACAACCAAAATGGAAAATTTCAGGAAATAACTGACTGATAATTAAAAAAACACTATTAGCAAGGGAAAGAGTTTCAAGCTCTTTTAAGGCAAAATGTTATGGTCAGATCAAACTTATAAAGCTCCTCCCAACTCTGGAGAAATATTGTTGGGGCGGACATTGCCTTCGTTACTGGATGAGGCGTGCGATCGCTACCCCAATCCTCAAGCCTTGAACGAATGGACGGAAAAAGGTTGGCAACCCCTATCCAATCAGGAATTTCAAAGCGCTGCGGAAGAAGTAGCACTGTCATTGTTGGATCTGGTGGGAGAGAAAGGCAATACCATCGCCCTATTGATGCATAGCGATGTTAACTTCTGCATAGTTGACATGGGTTGTTTGTTGGCTAGTTTGGTAGATGTGCCGATTGACCTTACCCAGACACTCGAAAACATCATTTTCATTTTGCGACACTCTCAAGCCAAGGCGCTGGTTGTTGCTAATTTAGACTTGCTCTATCAAGTTACACCTTATCTGGGAGATACACCCCTGAAGGCAGTGATAGTTGCTGATGTTCCTGATGATTGGCAGCAGAATCAAAATCTAGAGCAAATATGCCCTGAATCTCCCCAACACATTCCAGTATTTTCCCTCTGGGAACTTCGTGCCAAAGGACGGGCTTTAAATTCACAAAGCAAACTGCAACTGCGCTCCCAACTAGCAGCAAATGACCTAGCCACTATCATTTATATTCCTGGAGTTAGAGGAGAAGCCCAGGGAGTAATGCTGACCCATGAAAACCTTTCTGGCGATGCACTCTCGATGTTTACCGGCATTCCCGATCTAGAATTTGGTGCAAAGGAGGTTACACTTTCGTATTTGCCCTTGACGCATGTTTTTGCTCGCGTCTTTTTATACGGTCATATGAGCTATGGGCATAGCATTTACCTGACTGCTCCTAACCGGGTAATCAAGCATCTCAAAGAAGTGCAACCGACGTTATTCGCCACGGTGCCACTGTTATTGGAGAGAGTCTACAACAAGATTCTCGAAGAAGCGAAGAAGCGAACCAAGCTGGCAACACAAACAGAAGTTAAGCATAACGTGCTGTCGCGCATCCTCACTTTTGCAACTCAGATGTTGCGTACAGAACAGCCAAAAATGCAGAGATTTCGTTTATCTTCCCTGGGTTGGAAGTTCCCACCTTTACGCATCTCTGTCTCTGGATCTAGATTGCGTGAGATGGCATTTCAAGAGCGCATCTACAATTGGGCGCTAAACCTTGCCAAACAGTACGAACTAGGAAATCCACCAAAAGGAAGATATGCTTTGATGCTGAAGTTGGCAGATAAGCTCGTGTTCTGGCAATGGCGAGCAGTATTTGGAGGTCGGATCAAATACTTGATTTGTGGAGGTGCTGCCTTAAAAGCAGAGATAGCAAACTTTTTTGCCGCAGCAGGAGTGACGATTCTGCAAGGTTATGGTTTAACCGAGACAAGTTCTGCGCTTACCTGCAACCGGGGACAATTCAATCGTGCCGGAACAGTGGGTGTGCCTTTAGCGGGAGTGGAGATAGCGATCGCCGACGATGGAGAAATTCTTACCAGAAGTCCTTACATCACTCAAGGCTACTACAACAACCCTGAAGCCACCCAACAATTGATAGATGTAAACGGCTGGTTGCACACAGGCGACTTAGGAGAGTTTACAGCCGATGGTTTTCTCAAGATTACAGGACTCAAGAAAAGCCGATTCAAACTCTCCACAGGTAAGTATGTCACACCACAACCAATTGAAACCAAGCTAGAACAATCTCCTCTAGTTGCCAAGGCAGTTGCTGTTGGTTCAGAGCGTAAATTCTGTGCCATGCTAATTTTTCCTAATCTAGATAACCTGAATTCCTACGCTCTCACCATTGGCATAGATTTACCAGCAGATGCCTTGCTCAAGCATCCATGTATTATCGCCATCTATAAGGCATTAGTTGATGAAGCTAATTGTCATTTACCTTACTGGTCAACTGTAAAGCGGTTCCAGCTCATTAATGCTACCCTCACAGTTGAAAATGGGTTGCTCGCACCCAATCGTCAAGTACAACGCGCAAAAGTCGTGGAAGCTTTTGCCAAAGAAATTGATGCCATCTATGAAGACGCGCCAGCGACTTCCCAGAGGGTAGACACGGGGATGCAAAGACACGAGGATACCAAAACAGGGAATACAGACGAACAGGATACTCTTTTATCTTCCTGTCCTTCTATTCCTCAGCCTTCATGTCCCGCATTCGCGCAATCTCTAAATATTTGAAGGCAGAGGGTACAGAGCAGCGCCGTGCGGAGGTTCCCCTCCGTTAAGGCTACTGCCCAGAGGCAGAAGGAAAGAGAGTTTTCATTCCCTTGTTGTGTGATTTAATTACATCACCGTCTAGTTTCTTCTAAATCACGTTCTTTCCCCTTGTCTTTTTTTCTCCTTGTCCAAGTCTTACCTTCTGCCGTCTGCCATCTTACTTCTGCCTTATTTAAGGAGGGTTTAGGAACTATGTTTAAGCCGTTCCGCACAGCTGCCGTTCTCGGTGCGGGAATAATGGGAACCCAAATTGCCGCTCATCTCGCTAATGCAGGATTGACTGTACATTTATTAGATATTCCTGCCAAAACCAGCAATAAAAACGAAATAGTCGAAACAGCATTCAAAAAAGCTTTAAAACAGTCTCCACCAATCTTCTTTACAGAAAAAACTGCCCGTCGGGTCATTCTGGGCAATTTTGACGAGCATTTTCACAGGATTGCTGATGTTGATTGGGTAATTGAAGCGGTAGTAGAAAATCTGGCTATCAAGCAGCAGTTGATGGCACGGGTTGAAGAAGTGATTCGGGATGATACAGTTGTGTCTACAAATACTAGTGGATTGCCTATCAACGCAATTGCTCAAGGACGCTCTGAATCTTTCCACAAAAGGTTTTTAGGAACTCACTTTTTTAACCCTCCACGCTATCTGAAATTACTGGAACTAATTCCTACAAAAAATACTTCAACTGAAGTAATAAATAGGATGCAGTGGTTTGGCAGCCTCTATCTAGGTAAAGGGGTAGTAGTAGCAAAAGACACTCCTAATTTTATTGCCAATCGCATCGGTATGTATGTAACAATGCTGGGTTTGCGGGCATTGACCGAGCAGGGATACACCATTGAAGAAATTGATACTCTCACGGGAACACTGGTGGGACGACCAAAGTCAGCAACATTTCGGACTGCGGACTTAGTGGGATTAGATACACTGTTGTATGTAGCAGAAAACCTCTATCCAGCGATTCCCGAAGATGAAAGCCGTGAGATTTTTCGCGTTCCCCAGCTACTGCGCAAGCTCGTAGAAACAGGCTCATTAGGTGTAAAAACAGGTCAAGGATTTTACAAGAAACAAGGCAAAGAAATTCTCTCTATCAATCCAGGAACATTGGCTTATGAACCAGCTAAACCTATGAACTTAGGGGATATTGAGGCGCTCAGTCAAATTCACGATTTAAAGAAACGCCTACACATTCTCTATCAACATCCTGGTCGCGCAGGTGATTTCTTCCGGCAATTAACCTTAAATATTTTGGCATACAGTGCTCGTCGCATTCCCGAAATTGCTGACAGTCCTGCCGATATTGATAAGGCTATGCGCTGGGGATTTGGCTGGGAACTTGGCCCGTTTGAAATTTGGGATGCGCTTGGATTTGAAACTGTGCTGGCAGATATGAAAGCTGCTAGTATTCCGGTGCCGGAGTGGGTGGAGGAGGAAGGCAGAGGGCAGAAGGCAGAGGGCAGTAGGCAGTCTGTTTTCTATTCGGAGACAATGGCGTTATCTTCTTTGGAAGATGAAATTAACTTGACGGCGTTAAAAGCAGATCCAGAAAGGACACTGTGGCAAAATTCAGAGGCGGCGTTGCTGGATTTGGGAGATGGGGTAGTTTTGTACGAGTTTCGCTCTAAAGGTAATACCTTAAGCTTGCAGGTGGTAAATGGCTTAAATGAGGTGCTAGATCTCCTTGAAAATAGCGAATTTCGAGGATTGGTAATTGGCAACGACAGCGCGAATTTCTCCGCTGGGGCAAATTTGGCAGAAATGGGAATGCTGGCACAGACGGGAAATTTCCAAGCGATCGCCAACCTTATCGTCAAGTATCAGTCACTGCTACAACGGATTCAATATTTCCCCAAACCCATTGTTGCCGCGGTTGTTGGACGCGCTTTGGGAGGTGGCTGTGAATTAGTCATGGCTTGTCCGCACGTTGTTGCAGCAGCCGAATCCTATATTGGGTTAGTAGAACTCAGCGTCGGTCTGATTCCGGGCGCAGGTGGTATTATGCGGATGGTGACTTGGGCAGCCGAGCGGGCAGCAAGCGAATCACCCCAACATATTCAGCCTTTCTTACGCCAAGCTTTTGAAACCATTGGCATGGCAAAAGTTTCTAATAGTGCTTACGAAGCTCAGGAATTGGGTTTCCTCTCACCCAAAACCAAAATTGTGATGAATGCAGATCGGCGGTTGGATGTTGCCAAACAAGAAGTGTTGTGTCTGGAAAAAACAGGCTACACGCCACCCCCAAATCGCAACACAATTATGGTGCTAGGGCGTCCGGCGCAGGCAATGCTGGAACAAGCTGCCTACATCATGCAGCAGGGAGGTTTCATCAGTGAATATGATCGCTATCTGGCTGAAAACCTAGCCTATGTGATGACTGGTGGGGAATTAACCGCACCTGCTTTAGTTGATGAAGATTACCTATTGCAGCTAGAGCGAGAGAGGTTTTTACCACTATTGCAGCAACCCAAGACTCAAGAGCGGATGATGCATTTGCTTAAGACGAAGAAACCGCTACGGAATTGACGCGGAGACAGAGGGACGCGGGGACGCGGGGACTCAAGAGCGAGAAGCAGAAGAGTTGGAATTAATAGTCCATTTTTCTGGGTGTGATGCCATAGCCACTAATTGACTAAGTACTTCTTCACATCGGTAGTCCAATTCTAAGGCTGTATCTTTCTTCAAATAACCGCATCTTAAGGCAATCTCTATCCAGGTTTGAGTTTCAGCTGCTTCGCTTTCAGCATCATTCAGTTTACTGATAAATGCCGCCGGATATCTTCTTTTTCTCCAAGCTTCTGAAAGATTAGCAGCTACAGAACGGGAAGAGCGGCGTATCTGATCAGTTAAGGAATAGCATTCTTCTACTGGGAAAGATTTAGTTAGCTCAAAAATGGTCATAGCTATGTCTATCGAATTTTGCCAGACCCTCAACTCTTTAAACGAGCGAATATTTGCCACAGCCAAATCTCCAAAGCAACTGTCTACTTCCTTAGTCTTCCCTTCTTTCTCTTCTCATATTCATATCAACTCCTCCCCGCGTCCCTGTTTCTCCGCGTCCCCGCGTCTTTCCCTCCCCGCGTCCCTGTTTCTCCGCGTCCCCGCGTCTTTCCCTCCCCGCGTCATTGTCCACATCAAAACCCAAAATTGGTGAATACTTATGAAAGAAGCCTATATTGTAAGTAGTGTCCGGACTGCTGTTGGCAAAGCTCCACGCGGCACGCTACGTAATATGCGCTCTGATGATATGGGAGCAGTTGCAACTAAAGCCGCTATTGAACAAGTCAAAGGTCTCGATCCAGATCGCATTGATGATGTCATCTTTGGCTGTGCTTTTCCGGAAGCTGAACAAGGATTTAATTTGGGGCGAGTTATAGCCCAGCGAGCAGGCTTACCGGATTCTGTACCAGGTAGCACGGTTAACCGCTTCTGCGCCTCCGGACTCCAAACCATTGCGATGGCAAACCAGGCGATTATGACAGGGCAAGCAGACGTGATGGTTGCGGGTGGAGCCGAATCCATGAGCTTGATTCCGATGGGAGGCCATTATTTAGCTCCTAACCCAGAGATGATGGCAGAAAATCCCCAAGCCTACTCGACGATGGGCATTACGGCGGAGAACGTGGCACAGCAGTACCACATTTCCCGTGAGGATCAAGATGCCTTTGCCTTGCGATCGCATCAAAAAGCCTTAGCTGCAATTGGGCAAAATCGGTTTGCTGAAGAAATTGTGCCTCTACAAGTACGAGAAACTTTATACATAGATGGCAAACCCCAGTTGGTAGAGAAGGTTTTCCAGATCGATGAAGGCCCGCGTCCCGATACCAGCTTGGCAGCTCTAGCTAAGTTGCAACCTGCGTTTCGTATTGGTGGCACAGTCACGGCTGGTACTTCTTCGCAAATGTCAGATGGTGCAGCGGCAACGGTGCTGATGAGCGATCGCATGGTCAAGGAACTCGGCATCGAGCCTCTGGGAAGAATGCTAGGGTATGCGGTGGCTGGTGTCGCTCCAGAAATCATGGGTATCGGCCCTGTAGAGGCAGTGCCAAAGGTGCTGAAGCAGGTGGGTTTAACTTTAGATGATATCGGATTGATTGAACTCAATGAAGCCTTTGCCGCCCAAAGTTTAGCCGTAATTCACAAACTTGGTTTGAATCAGGAAATTGTCAATGTAAATGGTGGCGCGATCGCTCTCGGTCATCCCTTGGGTTGCACGGGTGCGAAGCTGACAGCTACTATTCTCCACGAAATGAAACGGCGCGGTGTTCATTACGGACTCGTGACGATGTGCGTTGGTGGCGGAATGGGAGCAGCAGCAGTGTTTGAGAATTTGTCATCTCACTGAATTTACAGGGTTTTGGAAGACGCGGAGACAGTCAGACGCGGGGACGCGGAGAGGAAACAATTACCGCATCCCTGTGTACTTTATTAAACTCACCGTGTCAGCCTTAATCACTGTATTTACCTGCTTACGAAACGAGTTGAGATAAAGCTATGACTCTTCTTTTACTTGTACAAGATTACCTACAACCCTTCCCCGCGTCTTTGTTTCTCCGCGTCACCGCGTCTATTTTATTACTTTTACTAGGCTACGTTGGCGTTCAATTGTGGATGTGGTCGCTCTATTTTGCGGTAGTGTTGGCAGTATGGCAAGCACCTGTTTGGGTTTGGGTATTGTTTGGCATAGTGGCTGTAGTTTTAAATGTGCCAAATTTGCGGCGATCGCTCCTCACATCTCCTTTAATTAAAGGTATAAAAGCATTCAATATATTACCGAAAATTTCTGATACTGAGCGGGCAGCAATTGAAGCGGGAAATGTTTGGGTAGATGGCGAGTTCTTTTCGGGTAAACCTAATTTCCAAAGGATGAGAAGCGAACCCTATCCTCAAGTTACACCAGAATTACAGGCATTTCTGGATGGGCCGGTTGAACAAGTTTGCCGGATGGTAAGCGATTGGGAAATTTATCGCCGCAAGGACTTACCACCTGAAGTTTGGGACTATCTCAAACAAGAGCGCTTCTTGGGAATGATGATTCCCAAAGAGTACGGTGGTTTGGGCTTTTCCAACTTCGCCTACAGTAATGTGATGACAAAGTTGGCATCCCGTTCTTTTACTCATATCGCTACTGTTGGTGTAACAAACTCTTTGGGGCCTGCTAAATTATTACTGCGTTACGGTACACCCGAACAGAAAAATCATTATTTACCACGCCTAGCTAGGGGAGAAGAAATTCCCTGTTTTGCCTTGACAGAACCGAATGCTGGTTCTGATGCGGCAAGTATCAAGTCTGAAGGGGTGGTGTTCAAAGGTGAAGATGG
The DNA here is from genome assembly GCF_030381805.1 of Chlorogloeopsis sp. ULAP01. Lineage (NCBI taxonomy): Bacteria > Bacillati > Cyanobacteriota > Cyanophyceae > Nostocales > Chlorogloeopsidaceae > Chlorogloeopsis > Chlorogloeopsis sp. ULAP01. The sequence continues at coordinate 194,965 of NZ_JAUDRH010000007.1, read as the reverse complement.
CAAGCTTTATCTGCGATTGAACTGGAAAAAAAGATACATTACCTTGGGTGCGATCGCTACTCTGTTGGGACTGGCTTTTAGACTGCGAGATCCAGAAAATCTTTTAGGCAAGGGGGAAGATGTAGGTATTACCTGTGCCTTAATTCATACCGATACACCTGGCGTTATGCTCGGAAAGCGTCACGATCCGATGGGTGTGCCTTTTTACAATTCTCCTACAGAAGGACATGATGTAGTCATCCCCATAGGCCAGATTATTGGCGGTGCGGAACAAGCAGGACAGGGCTGGAAGATGCTCATGCAATCTTTGGCAGCAGGTCGAGGCATCAGCTTCCCGGCTAGCTGTGCAGGAGTTGCCAAACTAGTAGCAAGGGTGACAGGTGCTCATTCGATAGTGCGGCAGCAGTTTGGTTTACCGATTGGTCGTTTTGAAGGTGTTGAAGAACCTTTGGCGCGGATTGGCGGGCTGACATATCTGATGGAAGCGGCTCGCACATACACCTGTGGTGCGGTAGACAAAGGCGAACAACCAGCAGTAATTTCGGCGATCGCCAAGTACAACCTGACAGAACTGTCTCGCAAAATTATCAATGACGGCATGGACATTCAAGGAGGGGCAGGAATTTGTCGCGGGCCGAGAAATCTCTTGGCAAATATTTATACAGCTACACCCATTTCTATTACCGTCGAAGGAGCAAATATTCTTACCCGAACGATGATGATTTTCGGTCAGGGAGCGATTCGCTGTCATCCCTATGTCTATTCAGAAATTGCCGCTCTCAATCAATCGGATGTAAATGCTTTTGACCAAGTATTCTGGAATCACATCGGGCTGACAATACGTAATGCTTTTCGAGCTACACTTCTCAGTATTTCCCGTGGGTATTTGGCTAGTTCTCCCGTCAAAGGAGCGACAGCTAAATATTACCGCAAACTAGAGTGGGCATCTGCTACCTTTGCTTTCCTCACTGATGTTGCCTTGTTCTGTTTTGGTGGCACACTGAAGCGACGAGAAAAGCTGACGGGAAGGTTTGCTGATATTCTGTCTTGGATGTATCTAGGAACTGCAACCCTGCGTCGGTTCGAGGCGGAAGGTTCGTTATCAGAAGACTTGCCTTTTGTTGACTGGGCAATGCAATATACTTTTGCTCAAATTCAGCAGGGATTCGAGGGTATTTTCAATAATATGCCGATTCCTGTACTCGGTAGCCTGTTCCAAGGGCCGATTAGTTGGTGGTGGCGACTCAATCCCATTGGTACCATGCCCTCCGATCAACTTGGCAGTGAAGTAGCCCGCAGCCTTCAAATCCCAGGGCAGCGCCGCGACAGGCTCACCGCAGGTATATATGTTCCTACTACTGTAGATGAAGCATTGGGACGCTTGGAACACGCTTTTATGTTGTCATCCCAAGCCGAATCAATTCTCAAAACCATTAAAGCAGCCAGCCATGCTGGTAAGCTACCGCAGCAAAAACCCGAACGCCTAATTGCAGCAGCACTAGAGGCGGGAGTAATTAGCTCCCAAGAGGCTGAACTTTTGCGTGAGGCAGAGATTGCTCGTAATGATGCTATTCAGGTAGATGCGTTTACGCTGGAGGAATATCAGCAAGGAAAATCGGGTATTTCTACACAAGAGATGCTCAAACCTGTGTTGGTTTAGAGAGTTGTGTGATTTACGAACATAGTTTCAATACTTACATTTTGTACCTCACCCCTAAAACGCCTGGAACTGAAGTTCCAGGCTTATAGTTCAAGTCAGTTTTAACTGACTTTAGTTTTTAGCCAAGAAATTTATTTCTTGGCGGACAAGAGCATGGGTGCAAGATATGGGAATAGACATCTGTTGAAAAAGAATGTGGAGACACGTACACCCCAGGCGTTCCCGTAGGGTAATTTCGCGTTTCTACAAGAATTTCAGGTAAAGCATAATTGTATTGCTCCAATTCTAATTGAGCGATCGCTTGGTTATCGGGTAAGCTCCTTGCAGTTGTGTCATGATTATATAGACCTCGCAAGAAGTTAACGTTAGCCGTTGCGATTCTTCCTGAAAAAGTAACGGACAAAAAGAAACAGGAAGGTAAAGACGCGATGACACAGGCAGCAGCAATTACAGAAGCGATCGCCAGTTTAACGGATGCCGAAACCCGATTTGGTTTATTTCGGATTGAAGACGAGCAATTTTTTACAGAATGGTTTGGAGAATTACCGGAAATTACGGAAGCTGAAAAAGCTTCTTTAGATGTTCTGCGGCGCAGGTATCTCTATCACCGTGGCGAAGGTGATTTATTAGAAGGGACAGTGATGTTGTTAGTAGTCTCTCCCTTACTGGCGCTGGCAGGATTTTACGATCCTCCTTTTAGAATCAAGGCGGAATCATCCGTAGAACTGGTGCTGAATGATGGAGAGGAGGTACTGCGCGGACGGATTGACGTATTGGTGCTGCAAAATCAGTTTTGGGTTATGGTGTTAGAATCCAAAAAAACTACGCTTTCAGTTTGGACGGCTTTACCACAAGCACTGGCTTATTTAATGGCTAATCCTAACCCCAATAAACCTGTGTTTGGCATGGTGACTAATGGCGATGATGTTTTATTTATTAAATTGACACAAGCAGAAACTCCTCAATACGACTTGTCAAGGGTGTTTGCATTGTTTACATCAAAAAGAGAACTATACGAAATTTTACAAATTCTGAAGCGTATTGGTCAGGTGATCGCACCTACTAATTAAACTACTTTTCTGCAACCAAGCTACGCAATACTAAGAAATTGTATCTGCATCATTTCCCGCTCCAAAAGGGCAAATAATAAAGCATCTCGCCATTGACCTTTAATTAATTCATACTCTCGCAGATATCCTTCTTGACGCATACAAATTTTTATCAAAACTCGCATCGAGGCTTTGTTTTGCGGATCGCAGATTGCAAAAATTCGATGTAAATTTAATTGCTTAAAACCAAATTCTAGGAGTTTGCTTCCCAATTCGGTTGCATATCCTTTTCCCCAGAATTCCTTAGCCAAGCAGAATCCGATCGAGGCTTCTCGCTTGTCTGGGTTGGTGATGGAAATGCGACAAGAGCCAATGACTTGTTTATTTGCTTTTAAAGTAACTGCAAAAGCAAAATGCTGACGCAATTTTTTTCGCCGCATTTTCACCTCTGCTTGCAAAAAATTTTTGGTATCTTCTTCAGTATTGGGGCCAAATGGTAGATAACGCACAACAGCTGGATCGGAGGCGTAGGTATGCACTGCCTGCCAATCTGACTCTGCAAACTCTCGGAGAATGAGACGTTCGGTTTCTAAGGGTGGACAAATACTGCTCATAAATTTAGTTTAAAAGTTAGGAGTTACAAGTTACAAATAAAACCCATCACTTCTAACTGATACCCCAAAATTTTCTTTTATTATTAAAATTCGCATATAAATGGCTGATAGCTCAATATCCTTTTGGCGATCGCCCGTTTGGAGAAATGGTTGCTATGACAAGGGCATACATGGGGCAGTCTGAATCAGCTGAATCAGATGCGATCGCATTTGCTCATCTGAAACGGTGTCTGCTTGGTAATTGATGACAATAGATGCAGATCTGGGGTTAACGCGGACATTTGTGATGTTAGGAGTGGATTCAAGCATCAATTTGAGTTTATCGGCATACTCAGAATCTCTAGTCAGTCGAGGAATACGAAAGCGGATGCGCCCAGGAGTTGCATGGACAATGCTATAGGATATCTTTTCGCGTGGGGATGCGTTATTTGCTGGAGTTGGAGTTGTTTGTGTGGAGCGCTGATGCTGTTTCAAAGTATTACTTTTGTTAACATCAGACCGTTTTTTACTATTCATACTACAGGCTTCAGTTCTACAAAGATTTATAAATTTTTATTTATATGGCTTTAATTAGTATTGTGGATCTAGCTATATCCACCTTTAACTTATTTAAGGTAATTTTATGTTGGAATAAGGAATAATACTTAAGTCTGTAGGTTAGGAGAATTACTAGAAAAAGATTATTCAAATATTCTATCCATCAATATTAAAATATTTTCAACTAAAATATATCTAGCTCAGGATATAGCTAATTTCTTTTGAAAAGCAAAGCTAGATAGTAGATTGAATATTTATTAGCGCTGATACTAAACTCTAAATGTGTGTCATAAGTAATAGAGATATAGCAGTTCAATACCTGTGTGGGCAACATATGATGATTCTCTAGCACTTACTAGTGATTGAAAAAAGTAGTTTTTGATGTTATTTAATATTTTAGTCAGTGAAGTAAAGTCATTAACTCAGTGACTATAATCTCATCAAAAATTTTTAGAGAACCGAACTACATTATTGTGAATCTTCTTGACTGAAATATATTAAAAATTATAAAATGTAAAGAATTTTAAGATTAATGGGAAAAATCAAATCCATTGAAATTAAAGATAATCATCTTATTATTAAAACATAGCGCGATCACACTTTTTTATTATCTTCGTCTCTTTCACAGTAGCTACAGTTTGTTAAGAATTTACGCTCTACGTTAACGAACCAATACCCCACAATTGTTTCCACAGCAGTTACCCTCTTAGCTACATCCTATAGTGGCTGCGATCGCAGCCACCATAAAGATATTTTGGGCAGGGGTAAACCGTTCCAACTTCTAAGAATTGGCAAATTCCGCACGCAACTGACTGACAACCCGATCGAGTCCCACGGAATGGGCTGCTTTGAAAAGAATACGATCGCCTTCTCTCATGAAACTTTTCAACCTCGCAGCTAAATCTGCATGAGTCGTAAAACACTCTGAGGGGATACCTTTGGCGCTTTCTACTATTACTTCGGCGTCTTGTCCGTCTACCAAAACCAACAAAGCATCCAAATTCAATTTTCGTACTGTTTCACCAACTCGCTGATGTAACTGGTGCGATCGCTCTCCCAATTCTCTCATAGCGCCTAATACGGCAATTCGTCGTTTACCTGGTGTTTCTGCCAACAAATTTAGCGCTGCCAGCATAGCTTCTGGTGCAGCATTGTATGTCTCATCTAAGATTACTACATCATTGGGCAATTCCAATCGCTGCGATCGCCCTTTTGGCATATCCACTTCGATTCCAGATTTCAAAACTGACCAATCAATGCCCAAAACCTGCGCCACTGCCAAAGCTGCCATGTAATTAGCACCAATGTGACGCCCTGGCATGGGTAGGGGTAATTGTATACCTGCTACTTCTAAAGTTTCGCTATCTATCAACTCTCCCTGAATATCCCCACCATCAAAGCCGAAAGATATTACTTTGCCTTGCCAAACCTTCGCTGCCATCTCCATTAATAAGGGATTGTCGTGATTGAGAATCGCCACACCATCCTTGGGCATCTCTGCTAATAACTCACATTTAGCAGAGGCGATCGCTGCTTCAGAACCAAGTAACTCAATATGTGCTGTCCCCACATTGGTAATAACGCCAATTGTCGGACGGGCAATGTATGTGAGTTCGGCAATTTGTCCCTTACCCCGCATCGCCATTTCAATCACAGCAAAGTTATGTTCTGCGCCTAGTTCTAGGAGAGTTTTCGGAACGCCTATTTCGTTATTAAAGTTGGCATGAGTTTTATGAACGCTTCCCTGGGTTGCCAAAACGGCGGCGATTAATTCTTTGGTAGTGGTTTTACCCACAGAACCAGTTACTCCGATGACTGGGATCTCAAAGCGATCGCGCCACCATCTGGCGATTTTTTGATACGCCTTGAGAGTGTCTTCTACCTGCAACACGGCAAATTGAGAACTCTGATATTCAAAATCCACAATTGCTGCTAAGGCTCCTTTGGCGATCGCGGTTTGTACAAAGTCATGTCCATCAAACTTTTCGCCACGTAAAGCCAAAAATACTTCACCTGGTTTGAGGATACGCGTGTCAGTTTGGATACCGCTACTTAATTGTGCTAATGCTGCACCTGATAAATTTGCAGGTTTGGCAACAAGAATGTCAATCAGTTGATTTAGGGTGGCAGAACAAGCCATAATTCGAGATTTAGGATTCTAAAAAAGTTGTTTGTGAAAAGCAAAAGCTGCGAGGACAAAAGCCTTTAAATCCTATAATTATTTTGTGGATACTATAAAGTATCGAAGCTAACATTTTTACAAATACCTGTCAAAAAAGAGGCAGAGGGGCAGGGGGGATGGGGAGCAGAGGAGAACATGAGGAGCGATCTCTCCCCTATTCTAGCGATCGGCAATTGCGAGTTTCACTATCATCGGTGTTAACCTGGATACCACAGCTTGGAGCAATGTTAGCGATCACTTCAGCTTGCTCTACTAAAATCATCTAAAATTTGTTGTGCTTGATGTGGAAACTGTGGGGCTTATTGCGATGTAGAATTAGCTTCATGAGCGCACTTGTACAACAACCAAAAGCTCAGGGCAAAAGAGGTTAAGTGCTATAAGGAATTTTAAACTATGGTAGCTAGTGGATTTTCTCCTGAAAACGTCTCTGAGTTAAGCCGAGAAGATTCGCTACGTTCAGCCAGAGAAATTATTCCTCTACTTTTAGAGTTAATCCAGCCGCAGAGCGTGGTTGATGTGGGTTGTGGTGTAGGAACTTGGCTGTCTGTTTTTAAAGAATTTGGAATTGAAGATTGCTTAGGAATAGATGGTGATTATATAGACACAAAAACTTTACAAATTTCTCCAACAGAATTTTTGCCGTTTGACCTCCAAAAACCGCTGCAAATAAATAGAAAATTCGATTTAGTTGTATCTCTGGAATTTGCTCAAAATCTCCCTATTGACTGTGCCAAGATATTTATCGATTCCCTCACAAATCTTGGATCTGTTATTCTTTTTTCGGCGGCTATACCCTCTCAAAGAGAAACAAGTAGTTTAAACGAGCAATGGCCAAATTATTGGGCGCAACACTTTCAAAAAAATGGATATTTAGTAATTGACTATCTAAGAAAAAAAATATGGAATAATGAAAATGTAGAGCCTTGCTATGCTCAAAATCTAATACTTTTTGTGGATTCTAATAGTATAGAAAAATATCCTTCCTTCTACCGAGAATTCCAAAATACAGACACCTCTCAATTGGCGATCATTCATCCGCAGATTTATTTAAAAAGCTTTTCTATAATAGAAAATAAGTTTAGAAGCATCAATTTTGACTCTTTAATTTCATTAATTCCTAAAAAGATTGTTGAACAAACTCCATCAGTAGTTCCTACTATTCGCGAAATCAGACAACAACTAGCCGATTTTTTACTTAATATACCACCAGAGAATATAGAAAATACCTACTCAAGTAGTGTGGGTAAGGTGCATAAAATGATTTTAGATAGTGGCATCAAAGGTGAACTACTAACAAATACAGAGCAGCATTTTGTAGATTTGCTGGCGGCAAACATTGCTAGAGGATTTGATGATCCAAAGGCGATCCAATATCTACTAGTGGCTATGCTCTATTGCCAGGCTTATCATTTACCATTGACGTATGATTTTACCTGTACTCCCCTTTGGTTTCTAAAAGAATATCTAAAATTTATCCTTTACTATCCGGGTTATTTTCAGGAGGTGGAAGAGGTCGATAAATACTACCGCCACATCCAAAAACTAGTAAATTATGTCAACCTTAACATTTTCAACAATCAGAACTCAGAATTATGGCATAATATTGCTTCGTTTGTGATCAAAAGTATTAATATTACATCTCTATATTTTATTACTGAAAATCTACGGGATATTTTTACAAAAAGTGCTGATATTGCAGAGTTAGTATTAAAACGTAGGGACTATAAGATTGATTATACTTTTCCTGAAAGACCTGCAAATCGAAAAAAAATTCGTCTAGGAGTGCTGAAAAATCACTTCTTCCCACATCCAGAAACTTACAATACACTTCCTGTTTTTGAGTATTTGGATAGAGATAAATTTGAAATTATTTTATATGCCATTGAAGTAAACAATCACCCTTTGGAGCAGTATTGTCAAAGCCGTGCAGATCGGTTAATTAAACTACCTAATGATACCCCTAACCAAGTGCAGACTATACGTGCTGATGATTTAGATATCTTATTTATTGCCACAACCTTCTTAATTTCATTAGTTTTGCATCGACTAGCACGTATACAGACTACCTATTTTGTTTCTCCTGTAACAACAGGAGCGCGAAATGTTGACTACTACATTTCTGGTAACTTATTAGAACCTTTGGGATCACAAGCCCACTATCGCGAGCAATTAGTAACTATTGATGGTACTGGGTTTTGTTTCAATTTCACTAGTGAACCAGATGCTCCTACAATTCAACTGAACAGAAAAATACTAGGGGTGCCAGACGAATCTGTTGTGTTCATTTCTGGTGCTAGCTTTTTTAAGATTATTCCGGAGTTAAGGGTAACTTGGGCAAAAATTATGGCAGCTGTGCCTAAAGCTGTCCTATTACTATATCCATTCAGCCCTATTTGGGATACACAGTACGCTAAACAATTCCTTTTTGGTAAACTAACTGCTTTTTTTACCAAATATGGCATCGAAAAAAACCGTCTGATTATTTTAGATATTCAAGGTCGCTCTAATGTGAAAGAATGTTTAAAACTAGGCGATATTTATCTGGATTCTTGCCCTTACTCCGGAGCAACTACAACTGTTGAGGCATTAGAGGTAGGGCTACCCACTGTTGTTATGGAAGGTAACGCTCTACGCTCTAGAACAGCAGCATCTCTGCTACGAGAACTCCAGATGCCCGATCTAATTGCTAACAGTGAAGAGGCTTACGTGCAGTTAGCGATCGCACTTGCTCAGGATGCAAATCTGCGCCAACAAAAGAGTGCCCAAATCAAGCAAAAAATGCAGCAACCCCCCAGATTTATGGATAGTCGTTCCTACTCCAAGCAAATGGAATCGCTATTTCAAGAACTTTACAGGCAGAAGTTTAACTCAGGGAAATGAGATTATAGATCCCCGACTTTTTAAAAAATTCAGGGATCTGAACACCTAAGACTTGTCAAAATCTATAGGGTGAAGTACTAGCTGACTTTAAAATATCCTACAACTTTTTCTACTTGTTTTGTTGCCTTCATTTCAATAAAAAGCCGAATAGCTTGCTCAAAATTAACTTTACTTTTTATGGGTTTTTCCATCTCTTGATAAGTTAAAGCCAAATTAAAATAAGCAATAGCTAAGTCACATTTAGCGCCTATTTTATCTAAAAGTTTAATTGCTTCTGAATGATTGGCAAGAGCTAATTCAAAAATTTTTTGCTGCCGATATATTTCTGCTAATCCGTTCAGTGTTTTTGCTTTGACTTGCATATAGTGACTTTCTTCAGCAAAGGCTAAAGCTTTTTGGAACATTTCTTGAGCTTTAGCAAAATCTCTTAAATTCACGTATGTTTGTCCTAGTATTTGAATGAAATAAGCAAATCTCCCTGTTTGTTCTACGATTTGCTCTGTAATAATATTTTGATATACTACATCTGCTAATGAGAAAGATGCCTCACGCAAACCTAAATAGGAATTGACTAATGCTAAACACACAGAAGCTTTTTCTGCCCAGCGATGGTGTTCGGTATTTTGAGCCAGGTAAATAACTTGCTGAAATAATTGAGCAGCTGCTTCTAATTCCCACAAATCAATTTTGTAAAGTCCAATACTTAAAAGAGAATCTACCTCCAGCATTCGCAAATAATATACTTTATGTTTATTTTCCTGTTTGGGAATGAGTGATTTAAGTGCTTGAGTAGAAAGATTAATTGTTTTTTCTTGGCATTCAATTGCTAGATGAATTTTGCCTGTAATCCAGTATAAATCGCCTAAAATATTATACAGTTCGCTGAGATTTTGATTATAATTAACATTGCTAATCACTTGAGTAATAGCAGCTATTAAAGGCTGAAGCCAACCCATCCGATACAATGTACTGCCCAATGGTAAAAACTGCCGCCATTGATTATCTCTACTTTTAAGTATGACTTTTCCTGCTAACTCAAACTCATTTATTTCTATGTAATGATAATAGGCTTCCAGGGCTTGCAAAGCATCTTTAAAGGTGGCAATCTGTTGTATACTAGCTGTCCAGAATTCTGCAACTTTGTGGTTGGTAGTTTCCCATTCATCGCTATGACGCAAACGAGCGATCGCTTCGGTACGAATTACCGGATGCAGCCAGTATTCGCCCTGATGACACTCCACTAAAGAGCGATTTCTCAAAGAGACTATAATTTGGCGATGTTGTGAAGCCGGGACATCCCACAGTAAATTTAATAACCCTTGAGTTGGAATTCGGGATACATCTTGATAGCGATAACAACCCAGACGGCAAAGCAGGCGATAAGCTTGAGGATCGAGGGCTTGCAGGCGATTAATTTGACTAACTGCCAAATTTTTTAAATCTGTTGCAGACAAAGGATCGGCATGATTTTCTTGCCAATAAACAGCCATATCACCGTCAAAATCCTCCTGAATTGAACCGCACAAAATCCCCATTGCTTTGGCATTACCTCCGTAGGCGCGGTGCATATTTTGCAGGGTGATTAAATCAATTGCTAATCCTCGATTGATAAAAAACTGCTGCCATGTAGTTATATCTAAACCAGGAAGACGATAGTGGGATGCATTTATACCAGGTTCACAGAGGCGATCGCGACTCGTAATTAGAGTCACAGACTGCACCCTTGCATCAGCCAAAACGCGCAATAGTTCTACATAATTGCGGTGGGGAGTAATAAATCTGCCTTGCCCATCGAGTGCAGGTTCTAGGTTATCAATCAAAATACCAATTCTGCGAGTGTGCAGTTGTCGCTTCAACCGCCCCAGCGTTACTCCAAATTCCACCCCAGGTTCTTCATCAAAATCCTGTTTCAACCACTCTTCCACCACGTGTTCCACAGCAGTGATATTTTGAGTTTCCTTCGCCATCAACAGTTCCAAGACTAAATCGAATCCCTGATGCAGATATTGTTGAGCCAGAGTGGTTTTACCTACGCCGCCTTCACCTTGGATGACGATAACTTTGATACCTTGATTTACTAAATTGTTGAGGTGGGCGATCGCTTCTGTTCGTCCCAGAAAATTGGCATTTAATGCCTCATTTGTTCCATCTGTATTTGCAAGCGAGATAGTATGAGGTGAAAATTGAGAGTTACATATCAAACTTGAAATAACAGTAGTTTTTCTGAGAATACGCTCTAAAGTGGCACGGCAATTATTTTTGTTAATCTTCTCTTTCAATACTTTAGAAAGCAGTTTCCACAACTGAGAGCCTACATCTTTAGCGTGTCCTTCTGTACAACCATAATAATTAGCAATTTCTAAATATCTTCGACCGTGCCAAACTTGCTGAAGAATAACTTTTTGCAGATCGCTCAACCGTTCTCCGGTATGAGTAGGAATTACGGTGTCTAACCATGCCAATACTGCTTCAGCGTCCATTGTATAACGACGAGAATATTTAATTGCAAGCTTGAGGGCCAGTTATTGATAGTTTACAGTTCCCATGCTGTCTTTTCGGATAAGTTTCTGTAAATCCGACTTTTTTGCCGACTTTTCCTACAAAGAGCTTAAAAGCTAAACAATTCAATCAAGCGAAGTCTCCATAGACTAAATTTAATATAGTGGACAAGTACGTAGACACGCAGTAATAAATTTTGTAGGTTGGATCAAATTAATTCGACCCAACCTACACTCTTAAAACAGGAAAGAACTTACATTACAAATATTTTCTTCGTAAACAAGAACTTATTCTTCCGATAGCCATTTACATAAATGGTAAACACCGAGTCCCAACCCAGCAGCAGCAGCCACTGGAGCAGCGGCAGCAATAACCACACCTGCTGCCATACCACCTCCAACTACACCACCAATTGCAGCTAATCCAGAAGTTATTCCAGCAGCGCTTACACCTGCAACACTTCCAGCAGCGGCAACTGTTCCAACAACTCCTGCCGTGCCAGCAATAGCACCCACTGTTGTTGCATTCCTACCGATTTCACGAGCCTGACGTTCCTCGTCAGTCAAATATTCGTCATCTTTTAATACTTGATCCATAGCCATTTTGGCAGCAACGGCTGGTGCTGCACCGATTACACCAATACCTGCTAAAGCACCACCACCAACAGCTGCACCTACTGTAGCCAAACCTGACATAATTCCAGCACCACTGGTAATTGCAACTCCTGCTGGTACAGCGGCTGCACCAGCGGCGGCAATAGCTGTTGCTGTACCCGTACTTCCTGCTGCACCTCCAGCGTAGGCTCCTGCACGCTCCACTTGCTCACTCATGTGAATGCCAGTCTTGCACCACCTAGCAAAGTGTTCACAGTTGTTACTAAATAAGTTGTAAGCATTTTCCCCTAAGCGACTTTTAGCGCGTTGAATTACAATATCTGGTGCATCACACCTGCCGTAATCTATCACCTTTAAGCTTCTTCCTGATGTAAAAGAAGTCCATGAAGTGCTAGCAATAATGCCTTTATGCTCCTCTCTCTTTGTGTAATGTATGACTGTACCATCACCACAATCGATACCATGATGGGAATAAGTACCGCAGTCAACGTAAATGTGATCACCTTTCATAACTGTGTCTCAAATGTTCTTTGTCCAAATATCTTCTTTTCAAAAAAGAAATTGGCAAAGAAGTCTTAAAAAACAGGAGAAAATTGACTTAAAAAAGTAAATTAATTCCTTAAAGCTTTCAGTGTTTTTACTCTCATCTGACGCTGCTCACAAGTTGCATGAGGTATAAGTTGGGTTGATCAACGCGAAACCCAACATGAATCGGGATGTTGGGTCTAATGTCTTCTGTCCACTTAGAATATAGTTGGCAGCATTGAGCTTGAAGGCATCCAATAGAATCTAGCACCCATCCGACATTTTTCCCGACTACCCTACTGAGTATTGCAGTAAAATTTCCTACTTCGCCCTACTGACAAACTATTCTGGGATAGCTTAAATTATTTGGCAAGGAGATAAAAATATAAGTAAAAAATTATGCTTGTTGCCCCTAGCCCAACCCCAGAAGATTTAGCAGAGCAAATAGATTTCAATCCCCATTACTTCCAGATTCAGCGCCGCATCCGTTCTTTGATAGAGCGTTATCTTGCTAACGAAAAATTGTGCGATCGCCTACTCGATTTACCAATTCAATTCCAAAATCCTCAACCACGTCCTTGGAAATCGATTGAATGGCAAACTATAAATCGTGAGCAGATTATCGGTGTAAAACCAGAAGTATTTTTGTCTATTCTTGTGGGGGCAATGGATACAGAAGCACCCATCAGAGGCTATACCCAAACTAGCCGACAATATTTGGAAAAGTTACATCCTCAGATGGCTCGTTTTGTCGGCGGAACAGTTAATGACAATGGAGAGTTAATAGAACCTGGTTTGTGGGAAAAAGAAGAACGTCAGCACACCCCGGCTTTGCTCAAGATTTATTACCAATTAACAGGTGAAAAAATTACCCCTAAGCTTCGCACTGTCAGAGGTTATCTTCCTACTAACGATACCTATGAAGACTTGTATCGCCACGGCTTACACCGTGTTGCTACCGAATACGGCGCAACCTGTCTTTATATCTGGCTGATGGCTCATTCCACAGGAGTACTTCAGGATGTTTTAGAAGAACTAGTACAGGACGAAATTAACCACATGACCAAATTTTGGGGCTTTGGGGTATGGGCTTTTCCTGATACATCTCTTGTACGGGTGGGACGAACACTGATGAAAACGCGCCATCAGAACTACAAGCGCAACAACCTATTCCGCACCTTAAAGCGTATGATGGGGACACTGAAATGGAATGATTGGTCTTTGAGCAATCAGGCAAGCCTCATTTTCACATTCATCTATGCAATGCATCGTCTGTGGATTTGGCATAGTAGTCTGACACCAGAGTATTTGCAAGAGTTATTTGGAGAGAGTTGTTAGTAGTGAAGCAATATCAACTAACAATTCTCACATCTTACACCTCGCCCCTAAAACGCCTAGAACTAAAGTTCCAGGCTTATAGTTCAAGTCAGTTTTAACTGACTGAAAATCTTACCTAGTCAGTTTCAACTGACTTTAGCTTTTAGCCAAGAAATTTATTTCTTGGCAGACAAGAGCATAGATGCAAGATATGAGAATTAACTATTAGCCATTAGCAATCCAAAATCTTATGACTTCTAAACTTTTCTCTAACTTACCCACAGATTTAGATCCGCATCGTTTACCCCAGCACGTAGCTGTAATCATGGATGGTAACGGTCGATGGGCAACTAGTAAAGGACTGCCGCGTATTGCTGGACATCGTCAAGGAGCAAAAACGCTCAAAGAACTATTGCGATGCTGTAAGGATTGGGGAATTAAAGCACTGACAGTATACGCTTTCTCTACGGAAAATTGGCGGCGTCCCATTCAAGAAGTGGATTTTCTGATGCGTTTGTTTGAACAAATGTTGAAGCGAGAGTTAGCCCAAATGCACCGAGAAGGAGTGCGGATCTCATTTATTGGGGATTTATCGATTCTACCCAAGTCTTTACAAGTGGAAATGCAGCATTCGATGACACAGACGTTGCAGAATCAGGCAATTCATTTTACCGTGGCAGTCAACTATGGCAGCCGTAATGAAATTACCAAAGCCTGTCTTCAGATAGCGGAATTGGTGGAACGAGGAGAACTCAATTCCCAAGAGGTAAATGAAAATTTAGTTGCACAATACCTTGACACAGCAGGCACTTCTGAACCAGATCTGCTGATTCGTACTAGTGGAGAGGTGCGATTGAGCAATTTTCTTTTGTGGCAACTTGCGTATACAGAGATGTACTTTACTGATATTCTCTGGCCGGATTTTGACCGTATGGCGTTTTATCAGGCTTTATTGAGCTACCAAAAACGCGATCGCCGCTTTGGTAAACTTAATACTTCCCTTTCTGCTTAGTTGCAGGATTCCTTCTGCCCTCTGCCTTTAACCACTAATACCGCTCCAGTAAAACTTTCACCTCTGCTTCTAATTCCCAATCTTTCATTGCTTCCCACTCAGCTTCACGCACAGCTAAAAAGGCTGTTGACAACTGCGAATTTAGAGCATTGAGAAGAATATTGTCTTGTTTAAGTTGAGCGATCGCTTCCCCTAAAGTTTTCGGTAAAGGCTCAATCTTTCCGGCTGTACGCTCATCCTCTGATAAATATCCAGGATCTACAGCTACTGGCTGTTCTATTTCTAAACCTTGTTGCACGCCGTCTAAGCCAGCTGCTATTACCGCACCTAAAGCTAAGTAAGGATTGGCTGTGGCATCTACGGTTTTCAATTCAAAGTGTGTAGGTTTATCAAAGGCAACAGCACTAGGTACTCTCACTGCTGCCTCGCGGTTATCTAACCCCCAACAACGGAAAGCACCACTCCAAGAATGAGGGCGAATGCGACGGTAAGAATTAATACTAGGAGTCGTCAATGCCATCAGTGCTGGTAGATGATGCAATATGCCAGCAATAAATGCTCTTGCCACTTGCGATAGACCATTGATACCTTGCGCATCAGGTAGAAGATTTTGCCCATCTCGCCACAAACTCATATGGATGTGACAACCGCTACCAGCAGCTTCCGGGAAAATTTTAGGTAAGAAAGAAGCTTTGAGATTGTAGTGTCCTGCGACAGCCCGCACTGTTTCTCTAAAGGCAATTTGTCTGTCAGCAGCGCCTAAAGCGTCGGTATATCGCATAGAAATTTCATGCTGACCGGGGCCTGATTCTGGATAATATTGCTCTACAGGAATACCTTGGGTAATCAGCGCTTCAGCAATGTCATTAATGACTTCACAATTGATATCCATCGCTTGGGTAGAGGCGAAGAGTGTAGAGTCTGCGGGTAGAATACCATCAGCAGTTTGTCGCAGCAGATAAAATTCATTCTCAAATGCTGCTTGAATTTCCAAGCCCTGACTTCTTGCCGCCTCGATCATTCGTACCAAGAAATGACGCGGACACAGCCCCCACGGCTTTCCATAAAGCATCATATTCCCCATAACACGAGCATTTTTGGGAGAATAAGGCAAAGCTGTAAGGCTAGTCCAATCAGGTACCAGGCTCACTTCACCAACTGGCCCTAGACCTGTCTGAAGGACAACACCATCATACATTACCGGGACTCCCTGTTGTCCTGCGGATATGCCAACACCATGCTCAAAGTAGTGGCGCAGCATTTCTACGTGCACAGCCTTACCACGAATAATGTTAGCGTTATCACACCAAAGAATACGAACAAACCTAGTATCAGCTTCTTTTAAAGCTTTTTTTACCTTCTTAAATAGGATATTTTCAGCCATCGCAGTTGGGGAGGGGAGGTATTGGGTACTAGTGATAGGGGACTGGGGATTGGGAAGAAGACATGGGGACACGGGGACACCCAGAAGGAGTGAGGGTATGAAAGAGGGAAGGTACGAGGGTATTTACTCTTATTCTCTCGCTCCCTCGCTCCCTCACTCTCCCCTGTTGCCCCTCTGCACCTGGTGCTTCTTTCCTAGCCCCTAGAGAGTGTTTTCAAACTCTTTGATCCCCCCAACCCCCTTAAAAAGGGGGATTTAGGGGAATCTAAAAAATTAGGAGGCTAAACGAAATAGTTTGAAAACGCGCCCTAGTCCCTTTTAACAACAAAATTGCGCGAGAACCTGAAATTTTTGACTCTTGATGGGAACTATAAATATACATCTTATGTTATGTTGAAAGCTTCTTATTACCATGCTATTTAAGCCTATAATTCATGCGGTTTCTAAAGTATCTGATAAAGTTCCCCTACGAATTGTTTTAGTTGTTCCGTTCATTCTACAAATCTTTGCAGCAGTAGGACTGACTGGATACCTTTCTCTACGAAACGGGCAAAAAGCAGTCAACGAAATGGTTGTAAACTTGCAGACTGAAGTAGGCGATCGCATCGATCAACATCTTGACAGTTATGCAGCAGCTACTCGTTATCTAACTCAAATTAATGGAGAGCAAATCGATTTAGGATTGCTGAATCCAGAAAATCCAGATCGTTTAGCTCAGTTCTTATTTAAGCAAGTCAAAACCTATAATGTTGGCTATATCCTTTACGGTTCTAAAACAGGAAACTTTATTGCTTCTGGATACTACCGCGAGTCTACAATTCCAAATCACGGCAACCCAGATATCAGTTTGGTGTTGCTTAATCGTTATGGCAATCGTGATTTGTACAACTACACAACTGATACTCAAGGCAAGCCAGTAAAATTATTTGAAATTACCAAAAATTACCAATTTCAGAAGGAAGGCTGGTATACCAAGAGCGTTGAAACTGGCAAACCAGGATGGAGCGAAATTTATCAATGGGAAACTAATAACTATCCCTTGGCACTTGCCACTAGCCGACCTATTTATGATAAGCAAGGAAATCTGATCGGTAGTATTGGTGTAGAACAGCGCCTTTCACAAATCAGTGATTTTCTACGTCAAATTAAAGTTAGC
This sequence comes from Chlorogloeopsis sp. ULAP01, assembly GCF_030381805.1. Lineage (NCBI taxonomy): Bacteria > Bacillati > Cyanobacteriota > Cyanophyceae > Nostocales > Chlorogloeopsidaceae > Chlorogloeopsis > Chlorogloeopsis sp. ULAP01. Next base: position 177,536 of record NZ_JAUDRH010000007.1, on the reverse strand, counting down.
CAATCAAGTAAGATTTTCATCCTAGAACGCACTGGCTTTTTGGTGGCTAGCTCCAGCGATACTCCAGTGTTTTCAGTGGTTGATCAAAAACCACAGCGATTACAAGGCACTCAAATTAAAGATACTTTAATTCAAGCGACATCGAATTATCTGACTGAGAAATTTGGTGACCTTAAAACTATTAAAAATAGCCAGCAGCTAGATTTTATAGTGAATGGACAGCGCCAGTTTGTCCAAGTTTCTCCCTGGCAAGACGAATGGGGACTAGATTGGTTAGTTGTTGTCGCCATGCCCGAATCAGACTTCATGGGACAAATTAATGCAAACACTCTCAACACCATTTGGTTGTGTATCATTGCACTGGTACTAGCAACTGTTTTGGGCATTTATACCTCTCGCTGGATTGCTCGACCTATTTTACGGTTAAGTCGGGCTTCGGAGGCGATCGCACAAGGAGAGTTAGATCAAGAAGTTGAAACTTCAGGCGTGAAAGAACTGGGTGTGCTTGCTCAATCTTTTAACCGCATGGCACAACAGTTACGAGATTCTTTCACTGCTCTGGAAAAAACCAATCAAGAACTTGAACTGCGGGTAGAACAACGCACCGCAGAATTGAAATACGCCAAAGAAGCGGCAGACAATGCCAGTAAAGCCAAAAGCGACTTCCTCGCTAATATGAGCCATGAGTTACGCACGCCCCTAAACGGCATTCTTGGTTACGCTCAAATTCTCCTGCGCTCAGAACCAATGACTGATAAGGGGCGCAAAGGTATCAACATTATTCACCAATGCGGCTCTCACCTGTTGATGCTAATCAACGATATTCTTGACTTAGCTAAAATTGAGGCACAGAAAATGGAACTTAGTCCCAGTGATTTCCATTTTCCGTCGTTTATACAGGGTATTGCCGAAATTTGTCGGATTCGTGCCGAGCAAAAAGGAATTGCTTTCGTTTATCAACCGGATGCAGACTTGCCCACGGGTGTTCGAGGTGATGAGAAGCGTTTACGCCAAGTGATTATTAATTTATTAGGAAATGCAATCAAATTCACCGAGCAAGGTAGTGTCACGTTCAAGGTAGGCACGATAGAAAAATCACCTCAAAACTCTTACAAAATTCGCTTCCAGATTCAGGATACTGGTGTTGGCATGAAACCAGAGGAATTAGAGAAAATTTTTATGCCGTTTGAGCAAGTGGGAAATACTAAAACACAAGCCGAAGGAACTGGGCTTGGCTTGGCAATTAGTCAAAAAATTGCTTTGCTGATGGGCAGTATGCTGGAGGTGCAAAGCGAATTAGGTCAAGGCAGCACGTTCTGGTTTGATGTAGAATTGCCCGAAGCCCAAAACTGGGCACATTCCTCTAGATCTGTTCGCCAGGGCATGATCGTCGGCTATCAAGGAGTAATCCGTAAGGTGCTGGTTGTTGACGATCGCTGGGAGAACCGCTCTGTTTTAAATAGTTTACTGGAACCAATCGGTTTTGAAGTAGTAGAAGCCATCAACGGGCAAGAAGGGTTAGACAAAGCTGTGACGGAGAATCCTGACTTGATCGTTACTGATTTAGTAATGCCAAGCATGGATGGCTTTGAGATGCTTAGACATCTGCGTCAGTTATCTCAGTTCAAAGATACGCCTGTGATTGCTTCTTCCGCGAGTGTGTTTGAAGCGGATCAGTTCAAAAGTGTGGATGCAGGTGCGAATGAATTTTTACCAAAACCAATCGAGGCTGAGAGTCTACTTCAGTTGATTCAACGTTACCTCAAATTAGAGTGGGTTTATGACACCAAAACTGAACCTGTCGCTACAGCAGCCAACATTGCTGATGACATGACTTCAGAAACTATCAAAGCACCTTCAATAGAAGATTTGCAGCATCTGAATCAGTTAATCGAAATGGGAGACTTGGATGAACTTGTAGAGGCTGTTGAAAAACTTAAAGCAGCAGATCCTCAATTGGCAGCCTTTGCTCAAAAAATCTCAAACCTTGCAGAAGACTGTGAATTGAATACACTCACAACGTTTCTTCAATCTTTAGTCAACAACTTTTGACAAATTATGCATCACTCAGCGACCGGATTTATTTTAATTGTGGATGATAACTCAACTAACTTGTCTGTGCTGTCTCAAGCGCTCAAACAAGTGGGGTTAAAAATTCGTATGGCGATGGATGGAGCCAGTGCCATCAATATTGTCCAGCAGCAATCTCCTGAATTGATTTTGTTAGATGTGCAAATGCCGGGGATGGATGGTTTTGAAACTTGTACCCGTTTAAAAGCAAATCCAGCAACTCAAACCATTCCAATTATTTTTACAACGGCGCTGGCAGATACAGATAGCAAAGTAAAGGGGCTGTCGTTGGGTGCAGTAGATTACATTACCAAACCCTTTGAAGAACAAGAAGTTCTTGCTAGAGTCAATGTTCACTTACAACTGCGACATTTGACTAAAACGCTGGAGGAGAAGAACGCACAATTACAGCAAGGGAATGAAATTCTTGAACAGCGCGTAAGTGAGCGAACTGCTGAACTCTCTCAAGCCTTGCAGGAGTTACAGCGATCGCAGCTGCATTTGGTTCAAAGTGAGAAGATGTCGGCTTTGGGGCAACTAGTGGCTGGTATCGCCCATGAACTCAATAATCCAATTGGATGTCTTGTAAGCAACCTCGCGCCAGCGTTTGAGTATGTGTCCGATTTAACGCAGATAATTGAGTTTTATCAGCAGTATTTTCCCGAAGCAACACTAAAGCTAGAGCAAACGCTAGGAGAAGTTGATATTGAATTTATACTACAAGATTTGCTCAAACTACTGAAGTCTATGAAATTAAGTACAGAGAGAATTAAAGACATCTCGATTTCTCTGCGAAATTTCTCGCGTTCTGATGCCACAGCCAAAGTGCAGGTAAATGTTCATGATGGATTGGAGATTACACTAACTATTTTGGGACATCGCTTGAAAGCTGTAGGCGATCGCCCAGCAATTGAAGTGATTAAGAGCTACGGGGAATTACCTAAATTGGAGTGTTATCCAGGACTGCTCAATCAGGTGTTTATGAACATTCTGGCGAATGCGATCGATGCTTTAGAAGAGGGACTAGGGACTAGGGAGTGGGGACTAGGAAGAGCTTTTCCCGATACCCAATCACCAGTACCCAATCACCAGTACCCAACCCCACAAATTCAGATTCAAACAGCTGTGGCAGATGAGTATGTTGTAATTCGGATTGCAGATAACGGTATTGGTATACCGCCAGAAGTTCAACAGAAGATGTTTGATTACCTTTTCACAACCAAAGCGGTTGGTAAGGGCACAGGAATGGGATTATCGATTTCTCGTCAAATTGTAGAGGAAAAACACGGGGGACAACTCAGTTTTATGTCTCAAGCAGGGCAAGGAACTGAATTTGCGATCGCTTTGCCGATTCGGTGACATTCTCCCCAAAACTACTCTGAGGGATTCCTGCTTCTGGTCATCAAACTGCTTATACTTCATTTATTCCTGTTTTTTGACCTGAATCTTTACAAGAGAAAATTTTGGTGATGAAATCACAAATTCCCAACTTACCCTTGCCAGCACCCCTTGTCGGATCAGAACGCGGCACTTTCACTGAGTTTACAGTCACTCAAAGAATGCCTGGAATTGCTCGCCGAGTTATTGCTGAAAACAATTTTTCACCTAACATTAATGAAAGTTTAGAAAACCTAGCCAATGAACTGCCATCGGGTTATTTATTACCTTTGGTAAATGATACTAATATAGATTTTGCAGCTTGGGATAAATATCTAGAACCATACAAGGGGCAACGTTGGGTAGATATTCCCTGGTTCTTTGCCGAAACTTATTTTTATCGGCTCATTCTCAACATTACTAATTATTTTCTTCCCGGTGAATGGCAAGGTGTAGATCCGTTCCAATTGCAAAAATCTCAAGGTTTAAACACATCTCTAGATGCAATTATCGCTCTAGGCACTCAAGTAACAAATTGGTTAGAAGAATCCCAAAAACCTAGTCAGATTCACCAGACTGCTTTGACTGCACTAATATATTTTGCACTTTGGGGTAATCGAGTTGACTTGAGTTTGTGGTCAGCCTTTGAGGCAAATCGCAGTCGTTTTGACATCGAAAGCCAAGAAGCTCATATTTTAGTAAATGATGTGTATAAAGTAACGAAGTTATTACTTAATCATCCAGGTAAGCGAATTGATTTTATCGTCGATAATGCTGGGTTTGAACTTGTTTGCGACTTATGTTTAGTAGATTTTCTATTAGGTAGTGGTATTGCTAGTCAAGTTAAGCTGCACTTGAAACCTCACCCTACTTTTGTTTCTGATGCCATGATTAAAGATGTAAACGATACAACAGAGTTTTTAGCAACATCTGGCTATGAAAAAGTTTCAGTTGTTGGTGAAAGGTTGCAAGCATATATGACAGCAGGGCAATTAGTTCTAGGCGATGATTATTTTTGGACATCGCCTTTAGCATTTTGGGAAATACCAGATTCACTCAAAAATGAGTTAGCAAATGCAAGTTTGCTGATTATCAAAGGTGACGCAAATTATCGCAGATTGTTGGGAGATAGGCACTGGGATTATACGACTAATTTTGCAGATATAGTGTCATATTTACCTGTTCCAATAGTAGCTCTACGTACTCTCAAATCAGAAGTAGCAGCAGGCATTCCACCTGAAGTTGTTGAGCAAGTGCCAAAATCCGATCCTGATTGGTTAACGAATGGACAATGGGGTGTGGTGCAATTTGTCTAAAAAAGTAGCGATCGCCTCTGGCGATCGCTCTAATTTTAGATGCCCTATGTGTCTAATCCGCGATATGCAATATCGCCTTTCCAGGAAAACTTCTGTCGAGCAGTTTTTGTGCTACATCAGCAACTTCTGTCCAAGAAGCTTCTAAATCGATATGTGGATGCAACTTACCTGCTGCTACCAAATTCACAAGCCTTGTTAATCCAATTGCTGCTGATTCTCGTTGTAGTTCGTGAAACAATATTAAGCCGTATAAACTCGCACCACCTGTTGCAAAAAAACGTTGTGCATCGAATGTTACCTCTGCTCCCCCAGAAACACCAAGTAGCACTGTCACTCCATTTTCTGCCAACAAGCCCAAAGCCGTTCCTAAAGTCTTGCCACCTACTGATTCGACAATCAAATGATAAGGGCCGTATTCACTAGCTGGTGAGAGTTCTTCACCAATGACAACATAATCCGCTCCGGCATTTTTAACAAAAGACTCATATTCTGGAGTGCGAATATGTGCTACTACTTGGGCACCACTAAGACGTGCTAGTTGAATGGCGAAGTTACCAACACCACCAGATGCACCTGTGACTAATACGGGGCGAGCCAAAAGCAAACCACCTTTGAGTAGAGCATGGTAAGCTGTTAAACCAGCTACAGGCAAAGTAGCAGCCTGAGCAAAGGATACTGATGGTGGTAATTCTGCTAGCGAGTGGGTTGGTACTGCTACTAATTCTGCCCAAGCTCCAGAACGAAGTAAACCGACAACCCGCGTTCCTTTAGCGAACCCAGAACCATCAGCAGCAGGGGTTTCTACTGTTCCCGCCAAATCCCACCCCGGATGCCAACCAGCCTCAGCAGTGGTGGAACGCTTCACCTCACCTCGGTTGAGAGAAATTGCCGCTACCCGGATCGTTGCTTCGTTAGCAGCAGGCGTGGGTGCATCTACATCACGCAGTACTAAACGCCCCTGCACATTAGGATCGACAACGACAGCACGTATTTTACTCATATTGAAGATGTCCTCAATTATGATACCTCTTGAGACATTATGGTAAGAATTTTCCTTAGGGGGCGATCGCTTTTTTGACTAAGCCTTGAACTTGGCTAATCGTTCCAAATTGCTCAAAAATATTAGGTAGATGGACATAATTAAACGTAAAATGCTTATGTCCAGCAGACAGAAGAGGACATGGGGATACGGTGAAATCGGATGACGTTCTTGCCCCTTGTCTCCCCTTCTCCTTGTCCCAGTCTTCCCTTCTGCCCTCTGCCTTATTTATGAAAGAAATCACGCGCCGCCAATTTATTGCCACTGCCACCCTGGCAACGGGTTTCGCTCTAGCAGTGCAACCAATTTCTGCCAAAGTCATCACCACCGATGCCAAAGGATTAATCGCAGGTGAAGTGAAAATTCCTGTCAAAGATGGCAAAATTCCTGCCTATAGAGCTATGCCTGCTACAGGCAAGAATTTTCCGATTGTGTTGGTGATTCAGGAAATATTTGGTGTACATGAGCACATTCAAGATATCTGCCGTCGCTTTGCTAAACTGGGATACTTGGCGATCGCTCCGGAAATGTTTGTACGCCAGGGCGATGTTTCCAACTTAGGCAGCATAGCAGAAATTCGCCCAATAGTAGCGAAAGTCCCTGATGCTCAAGTAATGTCCGATCTCGATGCCACGGTGGCTTGGGCTGTGAAGTCTGCTCAAGGTAATGGCGATCGCTTAGGAATCACGGGTTTCTGTTGGGGTGGACGTATTACGTGGCTGTACGCCGCTCACAATCCTAAAGTTAAGGCTGGTGTAGCATGGTACGGGCGATTGGTGGGCGATACAACCAAACTGACACCAAGGCATCCTGTTGATATTGCGTCTGAGTTAAAAGTTCCTGTTCTCGGACTTTACGGTGGCAAGGATACAGGCATTCCCCTTGATACGGTAGAAAAAATGCGCGATCGCCTCAAATCAAGCAGCAGTAAATCAGAAATTGTTGTCTATCCGGATGCACCTCATGCCTTTTTTGCCGATTATCGCCCCTCCTACCGCGAAAAAGAAGCTAAAGACGGATGGAAACGCTTACAAGCATGGTTTAAGCAGCATGGTGTATGAGTAGATAAGGGAATAGAGAACGGGGGACAGGGAACAGAGAATGGGGAATATTTATGCGTATGTACTTAACAGCAACTAGACGATTTCCAATCCAAAATCCAAAATTCAAAATCCAAAATCGTATTAGGGCTGCCATTGATACTGATGCAAATTAACCCTTCCTTTAGAGCTAAATATTATTCCTTCTTGTTCAAGAAGATATCGCTGTCTATGATCTCCGCCCTGTCGCAAAGGTGAATAAGATATTTCTCCCTTAGAATTAATAACTCGATGCCACGGTATATCTGATGAGCGTTCATCAACTTGATAAAGAGCGTATCCTACTAAACGTGCCTTGCCATAAAAGTGAGCTAAATCCGCTACCTGCCCGTATGTTGCTACTCGACCTTTTGGTATCTGGCGCACGATCGCATATATATTGTCATAAGTAGACATAAGAGTCCCGCTTGACTTTTACAATTGAAAACACGCTGTTAAAGCTACTGCCAAACCATCTGCTGCGTCATCTGGACGAGGAATTTGATCTAATTTCAACTCTCGTGCCACAGCTTGTTGAACTTCGTATTTTTCTGCATTGCCATAGCCCGTTAAAGCTTGTTTAATTTGGGCGGGAGTAAATTCCACATACGGCAAATTGTGTTGCGCTAAAACTAGCATAATTACACCCCGTGCTTGAGCAACTAAGATAGTATTTCCCATACGATAGAAGAATAGTTTCTCAATCGCTACCAAGTCGGGTTGCAACTCCTCAATCAAGGTGTGTAAATCTTCGTACAAAGTACGAAGCCGTTGTCCCATTTCCGTATCTGCTGATGTACTAATAACACCGTAATCTAGCATATTTATTGAGGTATCTCGTAACTGAGCTTGATTTTGATTACAGATAATTGCTCCAAATCCTAAGGTGGCTAGCCCAGGGTCTAATCCTAAAATTTGCTTTTCCATTAACTTTCAGATCCACGCTCGCCAGGTGTTATGTTACAGGGCAGTTTGACAAGTTTAACTCGACGCTTTTGGTTTCATGAAAGTGAAAAATGTAGTAATTTCACACTTGGACATGAAACCAGGTAGTGTAAATTCTCTGTTAACCATTGTTTGTAGTACTGCTCTTTTTTAGGTATGTCAATTGGTTTTTTCAGGCAAGCCCTTAACACTTTGCAACAGCAGTCGCGCCGTCGCACTCGCTATCGAGTTAACCAGTGGTTCAAGTGGTTATCCCCAGGACTATCTGTAAAACGTTGGTTATTAATTAGCGTTGGGGGTGTATTGCTAGCGTCTCTGGGGTTGGCGATTTGGGTTAAGCTAACGCCAATTTTTTGGACTTTGGAGCTACTTAGGGATTTTTTGACAGTTATTACTAACATCTTACCCAACTATATTAGCGGGCCTCTAGTTCTGCTATTCGGACTGTTGTTGCTTCTTTGGGGACAAACCCGCACGGTAGGTTCAATTACTAAAGTACTAAGACCAGAAGGCGATGAAGAACTGGTGGATGTGTTGCTTGCACACCGTCGGTTGTACCGAGGGCCAAAAATCGTCGTCATTGGTGGTGGTACAGGACTTTCTACGTTATTAAGAGGACTAAAACGCTATAGCGCTAATATTACTGCTATTGTTACCGTTGCTGATGATGGTGGCTCTTCGGGACGTTTGCGGCGGGAATTTGGTGTTTTGCCGCCAGGAGATATTCGCAACTGTTTGGCTGCATTGGCAGATGAAGAAAAGTTATTAACAGAATTATTTCAATATCGTTTTCGTGTTGGTGATGGTTTAACAGGCCACAGTTTTGGCAACTTATTCTTAACGGCAATGAGTGAAATTACCGGGGATTTGGAGCGAGCAGTTGCTGCTAGTTCCAAAGTACTAGCAGTGCGGGGACAAGTTTTGCCAGCAACCCTTAGTGATGTTCGCCTGTGGGCGGAGCTATCCGATGGACGCCGTATAGAAGGCGAATCAAAAATTACCGAGGCAGGAGGTAATATTGTCAAAATAGGCTGTACTCCCGCTAATCCTCCGGCATTACCCGCAGCTATTAAGGTAATAAAAGAAGCTGACTATATTATCATGGGGCCTGGTAGTTTATATACAAGTGTAATTCCCAATCTGTTGGTACCAGAAATTGCTGATGCGATCGCCGCTTCTACGTCACCCCGGATCTATGTCTGCAACATCATGACTCAGCCAGGTGAAACTCAGGGATACACTGTTAGTGAACACATTCGAGCAATTGATGCAGCTTGTGGTGGCAGACGCTTATTTAATGCTGTACTGGTACATAAAAGATCTCCTTCTGCCCGCGCCCTTATTCGTTATGCTCAACAACGCTCTCATCCCGTCTTTTTAGATCGTGAAGAGGTAACCAAAATGGAACGAAGGATCGTTTTGGCTAATGTTATGCATGAAGATGAAACGGGTTGTGTACGTCACGATCCCCAACGACTAGCACGGGTTTTGTTGCGATGGTACGGTGGAGTTCATCATGGAAAATGGGGAGATTGGGGGAAAAAGGACAAGGGACAAGGAGACAAGGGGAGAATGATTAATGACCAATGACCAATGACTAATGACCAATATGAAAATTTTGCTGCCAAATACAGAGGCTACGCGATCGCTTGGTATTACTCTCGGTCAATTACTTAATGCTGGTAGTGTCATTTTACTAGAAGGTGATTTAGGTGCTGGCAAAACAACTCTGGTGCAAGGCATTGGCGAAGGTTTGGGTATTACCGAAGCGATTGTCAGTCCAACTTTCACACTCATTAACGAATATACTCAGGGACGCCTTCCCCTTTATCACCTAGATCTATACCGCTTAGAGCCCGAAGAAGTTGCAGCATTAAACTTAGAAACTTACTGGGAAGGTGTAGAGGTATATCCTGGTATTGTGGCAATTGAATGGGCAGATAGAATGCCTTACAAACCACATACTTATATAAGTTTATGTTTGAAATATGGAGATGAAGGGACTCGTCAAGCCGAAATAACACCATGTAACTGTAGCATTAGCAAAGAAATTTCGGCTTTTGGTAAACATTGACATTACTAATGTGGCTATTTTTTTACATTTAAATATTTATATCGACCACTACCACGTTCTCCATAACAATTACATTCCATTGTTATTACCCTTACCAAAATATTGTTTCGATTGTTGCCAAAATAGATAATTCAGTATTAACATCTGCAAAAATCATGAGATTTATCTAATTTTTTGACTAATATTGCAGATGATTTGAGTATCAAGAAGCGAATCCAATTAATCCCAATAATAGCAGTTTTCAGAAGCGGGAACACAAATTTAAAAGTTAGCATAATACAATTAACACTAGGGTTTCATACACTGTAATCATGGTCGTTTTGTTCTTTTGCAGTGAGTGATTCCGTATTCATTCTCTACAAACTTTAGATAAGAGATCCGGATTCTCAAACACTGAAATTTATGAATACTAGTTAAGTGTGACTATTTCATTCCAATTCTTAAATCATTTGCTAAAGTTTATTCTCAGCTTTACTAGAACACCTTATTTCTACGTCCTAGAGAAAAATCAAAGCAAACTTGTATAAAATTGAAATTTTTTTCTAATTTATTTTCATACTTAGGGTTTTCAAATTAAGTTCGCTATTCACACATGAATAATATTTTTTGTCTTATAGCGTTTCCCAAGCAAATAAAGTACACCCCACCGCGCTATCGCGCACCCTCCCTCTAGCAAGGGGAGGGTTGGGGAAGGGTCATTTCGTACCTCACCAGAGTGGGAAAGGCTATAGTATAATTAAAAATAATATTAAAAAAAGAATACAAAATTTAGAATACTTTCCGAATAGACATGAAGAGTATTGATTTTTCCAGATAAATAAACTAAAAGCACAGCTATCCAACTTCTTATTAGAAGTCAGAAATCTTACAGCGCACTTTTTAGATTTAATTTGCTTTTTCTACTTCAAAAAGAATTACTGGTTATTTAAAATAATGGCTCGCTTCAGTAACAGGCGATGGGCTCCAGAATTATCAACATACAGAGAACTTTCTTCCTGATTCTGATTGATAACAGGAACTAAGAATTGAAGCAGCAATGGTGTCCAAATCCCAATGCATCCTAAAGTCAAAATTACTTTTAATACATTTATGTTACTTATACGAGCAATCTTTGGATTTGGCTTTGGTAATGCTTTTTTGCTACAAACCGTCTGGGCAGACCAGAAGTGTTCATCAAAATTGTAGTAACTCACCGAAAAATCCCCCTTGATTTGCTTACCTGCACATAAAATGCATTCGGCTTGATGCCTTATCCCTGGTATTGTATAAATTGAAGCTGTTCTGCGCTAGTGTCAGACGTAACAAATACAACTGTAACTTTAGTATGAAGATTTCGTATGACTAATGTCATGGACTATACATATTTATTATGAGTAAAGATTTGAAAATTCTTGTAACCGACCATCTTCCATTTGAATAATGCGATCGGCTATATCTAGAATGCGGGTGTCATACGTTATAAGTAAAACCGCGCAGCCTTCTTCTTTGGCTAGACTTTGAATGATATCAACTACATCTCGCCCTGAGAGCTTATCTGGGTAGTGATCTACGCGATAGCGATCGCAGCTCCCAACAAGGCATTGGAGGTGGAATCAGAAATATATACTGACTATGCTTTGAAGCGTTTAGGAGTTAAAAAATGAGTATTTTTGGAGATAAATCTGCTTCGACTCTGCTAGGGTATAGTTGGAGTAGTTCACGAATTTGATGTTGGTGTATCCAAAGCCTTTTTATTTTCTAATAAAATCGTAGTAGCATTGACAACAGCCTGTGCTGCTCCTGTAAAAAAATTACGGTTTATTGTCTTTGGTGTATCGCTGGGTTGGTGGTAGTGTGGACTGCGTAGATTGGCGGTATCTGTCACCAGTACTGCGCCTACTCCTTGAAACCAGAATGGAGCATGATCGCTACGTAGGGTATCTGGTGTTAGCAAGCCTTTGAGCGGAACTGGCAAGGTAAATATAGGTGGTAGAGAGACTGAAGGTTTGCCCCGCTCTGCTTTGGCGATCGCTACTTCTTGGTCTATTTTTTGAAAGGAATTGAGCAGTGGTAAGTGTTCTGTATCACCAACTACTGCTAAAAAATCACCTTTATCGCTGAGTGGTGTGATAGGCAAACCCGCAGGATACTGCTGACAGCCTGCTGTGTGGCAAGCGTAGCCAACCATATCCATAACAATGACGCCGCGCAGATTCTTCAACAAGTGTGCGGTTTTGGTAACAAAAGCTCTGCTACCCAACAATCCTGCTTCTTCTTTGTCAAAAAACACTACTTGTAAAGTTTTTGGTGTCGGACGAGAACCAAAAAGCCGGGCAATTTCCAAAAGCACAGCAACACCACTAGCATTGTCATCAGCACCGGGAGAGATTGCAACGGTATCGTAATGTGCTCCAACAAGAATAGCTCCTGCTTCTTTATCAGTGCCTTTTCGTTCTGCAAAAACATTTACACCGTCAGAGAACTTTTGCAATTGGGATTTCCAGCCTAATTTTTTTAGTTCCCCGGTAATGTAAGCACGGGTACGCGATCGCTCTGCATCTGTATAACGTTTAAAGTTTAAATTCTGAACATGGACAAACAGCTTGCTAGCTGAGACTTGGGGAGGGGAAGAAACGGAGAGGTTGAGACGCGGTGACGCGGAGAAACTATCAAAAACTTTCCCCGTGTCCCCACCTCCCCGTGTCCCCGTGTCCTCTTCCACCAAGTGCGGATTTTCAACTTTAATAGTTTCAATGACCGATGGTTGCTCACCTTGCCTGAGAAATCCGCTGCCAACAACTGCCGCACACGCTACTAGTATCGCCAGCACCAGCCAAATCCACTTTTTCATTTGATTTATCCGTGCCTTCCTGATTTAGGATAGCCTTTTAGTCAAGTTTGACAAGTTGTCTTTTGACAGAGTTAAAAATTTACTTTAAAGTTCCTCATGATTGGCTATGCCCAAGAAATTTTTCGCAACAACTGGGCTAGCTTAATTACATAATTTAGGAATTGCTAATCGTAAATCTTGTCGATTAGCCATTAGCCGCCAATATGCTAGATTATTTACTCATCATATCTTTGGGGTTTCTGGGAAGTTTTGGACACTGTTTGGGAATGTGTGGCCCTTTGGCTGTAGCATTTTCTCTATCCCATCAACAAAAAACTCCCAATTGGCAGCAGCAATTAACATTTCATACTTTGCTGAACTTTGGCAGACTCCTAAGCTACACCCTTGTTGGTGCTGGAATTGGTGCGTTAGGTTCGATATTACTCAAGAGTGGACAACTTGCAGGAATTGGTAGTGAATTACGCCAGTGGATTGCAATTGTCACAGGCATGATGTTGATTTGGTTTGGGCTAGGACAAATTAAACCGAACTTTTTGCCCCGCATACCAGTGTTGCACCCCCTGTTAAAAGGAAGTTTACACAACCGCTTGAGCGCGGGTATGGTTAAACTTTCCCTCAAAAGCAGATGGTGGACACCAGCAGTTTTAGGAATGACTTGGGGTTTAATGCCTTGTGGTTTCCTTTATGCTGCCCAAATTAAAGCCGCAGAAACTGGTAATTTGGAGATGGGTGCAGCAACTATGCTGGCTTTTGGCATAGGAACCTTACCTACGATGTTAGGTGTTGGTGTTTCTACATCGTTGGTAAGTAAAGACAGGCGCAGTCAATTGTTTCGGTTGGGTGGTTGGTTAACTCTTGCCATTGGTGTACTCACACTGCTGCGAACGGGCGACACAATGGTAGATTACACTGGACACGCCGCGCTGATATTGTTAATGCTGGCGCTGATTGCTCGTCCTGTGAGCGGTTTGTGGGCTGCACCCTTGCGTTATCGTCGTGCTTTGGGAGTAGGGGCTTTTGTGCTTTCTGTTGCTCACACTACCCACATGATAGAGCACTCACTGCAATGGAATTTTGCTGCTTTCTGGTTTTTGCCGCCAGATTTTCAGTGGGGAATGGCTGCGGGTGTAGTGGCACTGGTGTTGATGACTCCCGCCGCATTAACGAGTTTTGATTCTTTACAAAAGTTTTTCGGTAAGCGTTGGCGGCAAATTCATCTTTTGAGTATACCGGCTTTAATCTTGGCTGCCATTCATACAATTATGATTGGCTCACATTACCTTGGTTCTTTGCGATTAAATGATTTCAACAAATTAGCGTCAGTATTGTTGGTAATAATTACTTTTGGTGTATTAGTAGTGAGAAATCGCTTTTTTTGGTCGATACTATCTTTAGAAAAATTTTATGTACCCTTGAGTAAGTCACGTTAAATTTATACAATCTTGATTTAAATTAAAATAAAAAAAGGCGTCTATATATTGATGAAAAATATACAAGCACCTGGGCAAATTTAATTTGGAAAATGGTCAAGTCTTACGCACAAGTCATGGAATAATAAACCGCAGAGGACAGAGAGAACAGGGAGTAAAGAGAATTTTAGAGTAATTTTCCGTAAGTCTTAATGGTGATAATCTGACAATAACAAATGTTTAAATAATAAAATACAAAAAATAATTTTAAGAATCCTTGTTCGACTAAAAATTTGCTTGTATGGCAAGAATTTTGTAATGATATTCTCATGCTTAAAAATCAGTGTTTCACAATCAGGGAGAATTTGATTTGCCGTTTTCAAAAGCAGTCGTATTTTCACTCTCACTAGAGACTACTGCCTCCACAATGCTCAGACAAAGTTCGTTACAAAACACTTCTCGACGCTGCCATGTAACGGCAAAGTATATATTATTGCTAGTCTTGTTTGTTGATTTTCTTTCTCATACTTCTGCCGCATTTGCCCATCAGGTGAAAACGACAGGGGATGTGGGTGCAATTCTCCACATAGAACCAAATGACAATCCTCGCGCTGGAGAACGGACAAAAGCATGGTTTGCCTTGACTCGCAAAGGCGGTAGGGTGATTCGACTAGCAGAGTGTAATTGTCAGTTAAAGGTTTATGCGGAACCTCACGCATCTGGAGAACCTCCTTTGTTGGAACCAGCTTTGCAAGCATTGACGGCGGAGCGCTATCAAGGAGTACCTGGAACAGAACTCACCTTCCCTCGGCAAGGAACTTACCAACTACAACTGCGTGGTAAACCCAAAACAGGGGCAAGTTTTAAACCTTTTGAGTTAAAGTTCAATGTCACTGTGGCAGCTGGTAATGAGGTGTCAGAAAATTCGCGAGGTACACAGGATGGAAATCAGAATTTTACACAGGCACGAACTTCTGGTTTGCCACTTTGGGCGATCGCTTCTTTTGGTTTGATTGTAGTTGGCGTTTTTCTTGCGGTAGTACAACAATTAAATAGAGAGTAGGTATAAATAGAAGGCAGATGGTGAGCCACTGCGGTGGTGAACCAGCACTCTTGGCGGGTTTCCCTCCGCAGGTGATACCATTTCACTTTTTGAGTGATTCATATTCAACCCCTCCCAACCTCCCCTTAGTAAGGGGAGGTGCCGTAGGCGGTGGGGTACATCCATATCAGCCTTTTCGTGAAATAGTATGACTGGCGAAAGGGTTTCCCGGCATAAAGGAGCCAGCGCGTTGGGCGGCTTTGCCGACTTGTAGACGCCCGTCAGGGCGGCTTCCCGGAGGGTAGCGACTGGCGTGAACTGGCGAACCCGAAGGGCTTCAAGGTAGAGTACCTGTAGGGCAGAAGGGAAAAGGTTATTTCCGTCTGCTTTTTAGAAGTTGGCATTTTATATTTAATTATGTCCACCTACTTATGGCTTTGGCGTGGAATAATCAAGCACCAATAAAAAGGCATCCACAAGGGATGCCCCTACCATTTAAGTACTCAGGCAGAATTAATTACACACATTGTTTTGCTGTTCCCTGTTCCCTATCTGTTATTGATGTCTTTTTTGATGCCACTGCCATGCATGAGTGATAATTTCTGGCAGGGCTGAGTACTGGGGTTGCCAACCTAAAATTTTTCGGGCTTTATCGCCACTACCAATCAAAGCTGGTGGATCTCCAGGGCGGCGATCGCACTCCACTACTTTAATATCCTTGCCTGTAACCTGCTTGGCGGCTTCAATCACTTCTTTGACTGAGAAGCCGTTGCCATTTCCTAAGTTAAAAATTTCGCTGTCGCCGCCTTTTAATAAATATTCCAAGCCCAAAACGTGAGCATCTGCTAAATCGCTGACGTGTATATAATCTCGAACACAAGTACCGTCAGTTGTGGGGTAGTCTGTACCAAAAACTGAAATAGATTCGCGTTTACCTAAAGCCGCTAACAACACCAAGGGAATCAAATGAGTTTCTGGATTGTGATCTTCTCCTAACAAACCATTTGGATCTGCGCCGGCGGCATTGAAATAGCGGAAGCGCACTGATTTGAAATCATAGGCGACATCAAAATCAGAAAGAATCTGCTCTACCATCAGCTTGGTAGCGCCATAGGGATTGATCGGATTTTGAGGATGATCTTCTGGGATGGGTACAATGTTGGGAACCCCATAGGTTGCACAAGTGGAAGAAAAGACAAATTTCTTGATAGAAGCAGCTAACATTGCCTCTAACAATGTCAGGGTGCCTACGACATTATTGCGGTAGTACTTGGCTGGATCGACAACTGATTCTCCCACATAGGCATAAGCAGAAAAGTGCATTACGGCTGCAATCTCGTGGCTTTGAAATAAGTTATCCAACAGGGTGCGATCGCCTGTATCTCCCACTATCAGCTCTACATCTAAAGCTTTTTCTACCAAGTCACGGTGTCCGTACACTAAATTATCAAGAATTACCACCTCGTAACCAGCTCGCTTTAGAGCAAGCACTGTATGGGAGCCGATATATCCAGCCCCGCCTGTAACCAAAATTGTGGGCTTTCCAGGCGACATAGTTTTTCCTTGTAATTAAACAACTTCTCAATTAAATTAATTTACCTGAACAGGATTACTGATCTTGAAAATTACAAATATTGCAGTCACTTGACAAAAATTGCTCTAAAATCACTACGACGGTAGTCTTGATGTGAAGGATAGTCATCCCCCTGCGGAAATATCCTTTCATAGGAGTGGCGTTGTGGGGTATTTGCAGTTAGTGACAGTGCGATTACAATTTGACGGTAAAATAACTCAATTTTCCAAAACAACTAGGCTGACCGCAAAAAAAGATTTGAGAGTTAATCTATGTTTATATTGTTAAGCCGGGTACTTCTGTGGCTACTGCTCATAGCTATCTTAGTCACTTTGTTTCAAAGATTTTATCCTTCAGGGACTTTTGTTGGACGATTGCTGTTAGTCGTTCTTTTCCTGATTATCTTACTGTCGTTTATTAACCCCAACGAACCAGCTGTAGCCTCTTTATGGAGGGTAGTCTCTTTTCCACTCAAGCCTTTGGGAGCTTCACTGTTGCTGTTAATTCTTGCGGCTCAGAAGATGAAGGCAGGAGCGATAGATAAGCCAGGAGGTATATATCTAGCTTGGGCATTAACAATTATGCTACTGGCCAGTACGCCAGCTGTTGCTTACTTTTTAGTGCGATCGCCTGTAGCGACGGCAAGTAATTTTAACCCAGCCCTGAATTCAACTTTATCTCCAACACTAGTGGCATTCAAACCAGACTCTACTATCGCTAGCGTGTCAGATGTAGGAAGCAGCATCCTACCGCCTGTGGCAGTTTCACCTTATTTTTTGCAAACTCCTAATGACATTCCCAGAAGAGGTTTGCGGTTAGAAGATTTTGTCCCCAATGCCGAAACACTATCGCTGACGACGCGAGTCTGGGAAAGTTATCTCAATCAGGTTTATTTTTTCTTGCGCGGACGCCAGTCGTAAGTTTAAAAAGACTGGCTTTAAAAAAGGTCATAATGTTACTTTTGTAGCTGAGTGACCTTTTTTTAATTTTATAGCAGTTTATGGATGGGTAATTTATTAAACTTTAGTCTCAAAGCTTGTTTAAATACCTGTCTTTAGTTTTGCTATATATTTCCGTCGGCAGCTACAAAATGCCAGATTTTGGCATACTCTACGATTAAAAAGTGCAAAATAGCTGGAATGGCAAAAACACGACGCCTTGCTAAACTTGGTGCCTACCTACGTCCCCATTGGCGGGATGCGACATTAGGTATTTTTGCTTTGTTCACTGTCAATGCATTGGGTGTTTACATTCCTTTATTAATTCGTTCGGCTGTTGACAAACTTTCGGCAGCTTTTAGCTTTAACCAATTATTAAACTATGTAGTACCCATTGTCTTGCTCACTTCGGCAATGTGGCTAATTCGCATGGCTTCCCGCATTTGGATTTTTGGCGTGGGGCGTCAGGTAGAATTTGAACTTAAACAAACAATTTTTGAACACTTATTAAAGCTGGAACCAGCTTACTTTGTAACTAATACTGCCGGTGATTTGATTAGTCGTGCCACTAGCGATGTAGATAATATCCGGCGGTTGTTGGGTTTTGCAGTCTTAAGTTTGGCAAATACTTTGTTTGCCTATAGTCTGACACTACCAGTCATGCTCTCTATCAGTGTTGATTTAACTGTCTTTTCCTTGGCAGTTTATCCGTTCATGTTTCTGGTGGTACATTTATTTAGTGATCGCCTCCGCAATGAACAACTAGAAGTGCAGGATCGACTCTCTGATACCAGCGACTTGATTCAAGAAGATATCAGTGGCATTGCCTTAATTAAAATCTATGCCCAAGAGGAAAATGAGCGTCGTGCCTTCGCTAGGAGAAATCAACAACTGTTGCAAGCGAATCTCAAACTAGCAAAAAGTCGAAATACGCTGTTTCCTTTGATTGGCGGACTAGCTAATATTAGTTCGCTGGTAATAATCCTATTAGGAGCGACGAGGATTGCCTCTGGAGTACTCGATATTGGAGACTTCGTGGCATTGCTACTATATGTGGAGCGCTTGGTTTTCCCCACTGCTTTATTAGGATTTACAATCACCGCCTACCAACGAGGTGAAGTGAGTATAGATCGGATTGAGGCAATTTTAAGTGTTACACCCAAAATCAAAGATGCATCAGATGCAGTTGATCTGCCAACAGAGCAAGTAAAAGGAGAACTAACAGCCAAAAATCTCAGTTACACTTACCCTGGTTCTGATACTCCCGCTTTAAATCAAGTCAGCTTTAAAATTACACCTGGAGAAACGGTGGCAATTGTGGGAGCTATTGGCTCAGGAAAATCTACTTTGGCTAATACTTTACCTAGATTATTAGATATTGGCAAAGGACAACTGTTTCTAGATGGAATCGACATTACTAAAATCAAGTTGCCAGACTTAAGAAGTGCGATCGCCTACGTACCTCAAGATAGTTTTCTCTTTAGCACCACGATTAAAAACAACATTCGCTATAGTGATCCAGTTGCCGAACAACAAGAAGTAGAATCTGCCGCTACAGTTGCGCAGATTTCCACAGAAATCAGCATTTTTCCGCACCAATACGAAACTATCGTAGGTGAGCGTGGTATCACTCTTTCTGGGGGGCAACGGCAACGTACTGCCCTAGCACGGGCAATTTTGGTGGATGCTCCCGTGTTAATATTGGATGATGCCCTCTCCAGTGTCGATAATCAAACTGCAACAGCAATCCTCAAAAATCTCTCTGGCGGCACTAAACGCAAAACTGTAGTTTTTATCACGCACCAACTGTCTGCGGCGGCGACTGCTGATAGGATTTTTGTGATGGATAAAGGTCAAATTGTGCAAGTAGGAAGACATTTAGATCTAATCCAAGAACCAGGGCTGTACAGAACTTTATGGAGCCAGCATCAAGTCGAGGAATTACTGCATTAAATCTTCACTTGCCTTGGGTGAGTTTCGATTTTTGTACAGACGTGCCATGGCACGTCTGTACAGATTTGTCTTAGGGTAAGCCGCGATCGCATAACTAAAAACAAAGAACCCCGGTTTCTTCAGATCAGCCGGAGTTCTTACAAGGCGCGTTTTAAGCGTAATCTAGTTGTTCCACTTAGTTCTTTCGGTGTTACACTCACGTGAGGATGTAATGGATGATTACTTGGTAGCTCTTTTAAAAAGCTCCAATTCTACCAAAAATTACATAGAAGGTTTTGGCAACCACTAGAATGTCATATAATGGATACCACTTTTTTTGGTACTGCAAGTCTAAGTCAACTATTTGCTCAAAATCCTTCACACGGGAACGTCCGCTCACTTGCCATTCACCTGTTAACCCAGGTTTGACGTTTAAACGCTGCCAGTGACGCTGGTTGTAGTGAATCACTTCATCTGCTGTCGGTGGGCGTGTTCCTACTAAACTCATTTCACCGACTAGAACGTTCCAAAACTGAGGCAGTTCGTCTAAACTCGTACTCCGCAAAAACCGCCCTACTTTTGTAACACGAAAGTCATTCTTGTTCTTGAAAATCAGTCCGTTTGCTTCGTTGCTTACTAGAGACTTCAACCGTTCGGCATCAGTTACCATAGAACGGAATTTACGAATACGAAATGGACGCCCTTGCAGTCCGTAACGCTCTTGTGTGAAAAATATAGGGCCTGGACTATCAATTTTAATAGCGATCGCGATCGGTATAAATAAGATTGCTAGAACTATAAGTCCTATTAAGCTTCCTACTATATCTAAATAACGTTTAAATTTGGAGTTAACCGAGGGATGAACTGCTAATTCTAATTTTCTAGTATTGCTAGCATTGGAAGTTGCATTTTCAACAACGGTTGTGAATGGTAATTGGTACATTGTCAAGCCGAATGTTGAGCTAATAATTTATTTTTACAAAGCTTCACCTAAGAATATAAACTCGTTAATTGCTAAAACACACAATTACCACCGTATATTCACTGAATCTTCATCAAAGTTCAGTAAATTCATCATTTTTCATAAAATTCGGATAAAGTAACGGAATATCCCTTAAGGATGATGAAAATTTATTCTCTATATGGATACTTGGGTTAGTTGTGTTATATTTTGCCACTAAAACATTGCGTATTTGAAGATTTAACGATTATCTTAGTTATTTATTAATAGCAGATCATTTCCTAATTACCAGGAGTGATCGCAAGGACATACTTTGCTCAAGCGACTTTTTTGTTTACTGGGCTTAATTTTAGTCGATGTATATAATTCAGTAGTTTTCTTTTGTTAAAGGAAACTATCGTAACTAAATATCTTCCACCTTAGTCAGTAATTTTTATACTACGAAGACTACTATGTAGAAGTACCACTGAATCTAAACTAATACCGTCACAAATTTAAAATAAATTCAAAAATTTTGTATACAGTACTGTCTGTATTCAATAGTTCAAAATATATAAAAACTAAGTGAAAACTTTGCTGGCATTCTATCTCAACATTGAGGAGTTAAAAAATGGTTGTAGCAGATGTGGAAGTAAAATTAAATCGCCTAGAATCAATCGTTGAGCAGATTGGAGAAGCAGTGCTCTCAACGACTGAGACGATTGAGCGTCTGGCGTATAGAGTGGATAATCTCAGCACTCAAGTTGAAGAACAGGGAAAACAAGTACAGCAACAAGGCTACCAAATTTTGGCATTGTGCGATGCAGTACAAACTCTTGCTGAAATCCAAGATAATTCACTGCAAAAACTCAGCCAACTGACACAATCTTTAGAACGTTTGATGACATTAGTTGAAGAGTCATGATGAATTACATTTGGATAACTCCCTATAGGAACACTCAAAATGAACCTATCTTATACATTAAGGTAGTAAAATTCTACCAATTCAAAAATGTTTGCAACACATCCTGATGTAGAGATTTACCATGGCACGTCTCTACAATGTCTATTTGTCGCATTCTTTTTTCAAATTGGTATTAAAATCATCAAAATAAAATTTAGTATAGGTTTATTGTTAGTTGTTCTCTTGAAATTTTTATTAATAAACTGAACTGTAGTTTTTGCTGTGATTTGTGTGAATGTCTGCTCGCCATTGGTGGTGAGATTAACATAATTCTCCGACAGAAACGCAGCTTAAATAAAAAAGCGATCGCATCCACGCAATCGCTCTCATAAATATTTACCCAATCTCTAGACAAACAAATTAAATATTCACCAAAGAGTAGAAAAACAAATGCTTAAATCTTGGCTTCTTCTTTAACCAATTTTTCCCAACCCAAATCTTTTAAATTATGATTACGACGCAGAGGACGAGTTACTAATTCTAAAATGTCACGGGCATTGGTAAAGCCGTGAATTTGAGCAAAGGTGAATTCTACAGACCATTTTGTATTTATACCACGTGCTTCCAATGGATTAGCATGAGCCATACCAGTAATTACCAAATCAGGCTGCAACTCATAGATACGTTGGATTTGGTTATAGTTGTCTGGCTTTTCGATAATTTTTGGTATTGGTGCGCCCATTTCTTGGCAAGTCTTCTCTAACAAAGCTAACTCAGCAGCTTGGTAGCGTTTATCCATGTAGGGAATACCAATTTCTTGAACTATCATGCCGCAGCGAATCAAGAAACGCGCTAGAGAAACTTCTAACAAGTTATCGCCCATAAAAAAGACTGACTTGCCGCGAATTAATTTAATATACTCTTCCAGATTTTGCCAAATTTGAGCCTCGCGTTCTTCAAGCCCTTTGGGAGTAATACCAAATACCGAACAGATTTTCTCAATCCAAGCACGAGTACCATCAGGCCCGATCGGGAAGGGTGCACCAATCAGTTTACACTTACGACGGCGCATTAGAGTAGTAGCAGTACGGCTGAGGAAGGGATTAACACCAGCAACATAATACCCTTCTTCAATCACAGGTAGTTCTGTAAAGCGCTTGGCGGGTAGCCAGCCAGAAACTTTAATGCCTTGTTTCTTCAGTTCTAAGGTTAACTGAGTAACCACAGGATCGGGGAGAGAACCAAATAAAACCAGAGGCGGGTGATTAACATATTCAGCCTCTTCTTCAGCAACTTCTTCTTTTTTCTTACCAAAGTTGAGCAGCTTTTGAATAGCGTTACGCTCATTCTTTTCAGTTTCTACCACAGGAGCCTGATTAGGACAACGGGCAGCCATCGCGGCTAACACCGTGTCTTCTCCTTGAGTGAAGGCGTAGTCTAAGCCGTTGGCACGAGCTACAACAATGGGAATACCAATTTCAGATTCTAGCTTTGGTGCCAAGCCTTCCAAATCCATTTTGATAATTTCGGTAGTGCAGGTGCCAATCCAAACAATAACGCTGGGATTGCGATCGCGTTTTATCTGCAAGCACAGCCGCTTTAGTTCTTCATAATCGTTGAGCTGTGCTGAAATATCTCCTTCTTCTAACTCTGCCATTGCATAACGCGGTTCCGCAAAAATCATTACCCCCATCGCATTTTGCAGGAAGTAGCCACAAGTCTTGGTACCAATCACTAAAAAGAAACTATCTTCTATTTTTTGGTATAACCACGCTACACAGCTGATTGGGCAAAAAGTATGATAATTACCGGTTTCACATTCAAAATTTAAAGCTTCTGGTTGAGCTACAGTCATTTTTTTATATTCTCCCCTTGATTTTTAAGGCATAGCTAATAGCTAATAGCTATTAGCTACTAGCCAACTCACGCTTTGGGGAAGAGACGGGCAATTTCCGAGTCATCAAAAGTGCTATTTGTCAGTTCTTCCCCTACAAAAATATCAGTATTGCTTTCACCCTGAAGTTGTGCTGTTTCGTCACCCCAAACATCTGACAAAACTTCGGTAAAATCATCCTTTTCTGGTGCAACGGTAGCCGAAATTTGGTTGCCTATTTCATTTAATTCATCAAAAGAAATATCACCAAATTCATCTTCCTCATCGCTTTGCATTAGCTCTGGGGACTCATTTTTAGGTTGCTGCTCTGGAAATGAGAAATTTTCGTCTAATCCATTCAAGGTTGCAACTGCCACGGCTCTGAGTTGATCTCGCACAGTTTCATCGCTACCCATCTGGTTTTGTTCATGGTTATCAGTTATTCCCATCTCTTGAGCGATCGCACCGTTGCCAAAACCATTAATCTGAGGAATCGTCAGTGTTTCATCATGGAGTTTTTCTTCCAAACATACTGCTGACTCATCCCCATCTTCCGAGCTTTGTGATTTGGGTATCAGGCAGTTACCGAGGGCATAGTCTGGATCGAAATTTAAACCCAGCACCTCAATGAGAGTATCAGCATCAGGATTCAGTCTGGAAAAGGGTAGCATTAATTGCGCTAGTTTTGGTTCTAGGGCGTTAGCTACTCCCAAGATGAGGTAAGAAGGTGGTCGCTTTCCGCCATCCGGTGTATAAACTGATTCAACCTCCATGTGAAGCTTGATCCAATCACGATTGACCTGAAAAAAATGCAACCACTTCTGCTTTAATGACTCTGTAAAGCTGTAAAAAAAGGCCATGTTGTCCCTCATCCTGAGAAAAAAAATGATTCATACAATCATCAAGTCTAATTCCTCTTCCGGATTAGGAACCTGTGGTTTATTCGGATTTAAGTAAAAATCAGATAACAAAGAGAACAATTCCCGATCCTGGGCGTCTTTCGGAACGACACCCTCTGGCATTGCCAGTAGTTGATCAGCAATATTTAAGTAATAATCGCAAACGTAATTTAAAGATGGTTCATGCTCTGCCATTTCAAATAAAGTTTTACCTTTGACACGAGAAACACGAATATCTTCAATCAAAGGCAAGACTTCTAATACTGGCATTGGTACTGATTCCACATACTTGTCAATCAAATCGCGCTTAGAAGTACGATTGCCAATTAAGCCAGCCAAACGCAAAGGGTGAGTCCGTGCTTTTTCGCGTACAGAAGCGGCAATCCGATTAGCAGCGAATAAAGCATCAAAGCCGTTGTCAGTAACAATCATGCAGTAGTCAGCATAGTTGAGAGGAGCGGCAAAACCACCGCAAACCACATCGCCCAAAACGTCAAATAAAATTACATCGTACTCATCAAAAGCATTAAGCTCTTTAAGTAATTTTACCGTCTCGCCTACTACGTAGCCACCGCATCCCGCACCAGCAGGAGGCCCACCAGCTTCTACGCAATCTACTCCACCATAACCTTTATAGATTACATCTTCTGGCCAGATATCTTCGTAATGGTAATCCTTTTCCTGAAGGGTATCGATAATAGTCGGAATCAAAAAGCCAGTCAGGGTGAAGGTGCTGTCGTGTTTTGGATCGCAACCAATTTGCAGCACTTTCTTGCCGCGCTTGGCTAGAGCCACAGATATATTACAGCTTGTTGTAGATTTACCGATACCGCCCTTTCCGTAAACTGCTAATTTCACTGTTTTTGCCTCTTATCGTTTTTTTATCAAACTCTTGGCTCAAACACTTGCAGCACCGCCTTGGATGACGATGTGTGAGGTCTTCGAGTGCCATTATTGTCCAAATAAAACTGAAAATAAAGGGGTGGTTAAAGTCTATTAGGTCGCTATCAAGCTAAATATTTTGAAATTAATTGATTTTTTAATTATAGGAATTCCAAATGCTTCCAGTGCTCTTTAAAATCTAAATTAATAAATTTATATAATTAAATAATGTAAATTAGTTACAAAATACAAATAACTGAAAACCTTATGAAATATATGCTTAGAATCAAAAGAATTATGGTAAAAGTCACAAAAAACAGATCCCCGACTTCTCTAAGAAGTCGGGGATCTTGCAGGGCAAAGGCGCACTAGCTCCCTGTAGCCTTTTCAAGCTACTCCCCCAGGGGCAACAGCCTAAAAGCTCGTCATCAAATTACCCCTTCTGCCTTGAAAGTTACCTCACCCCGTCGTGTCGGACACCCCTCTCCTTACCAAGGAGAGGGGCAGGGGTGAGGTTTTTCATGTCTGGCGGTGAAACTTGTTTCATCGGGGCTACCGTCTGCCGTCTGCCTTATTTTCAAAAAGATATAAAAAATTATTACATTTAAAAAAACTGACTTAATTTTCGCAAAATTAGCTTGATGACGAGCAGGGCGATCGCGAAACCTCTCCTTCTATTGCCTCGATTTCTTGCAATGATTGCCAGCCGGGGTGCCATTGGGAACTATCTTGCAATAATTTAGCGTTGATCCAAAAGCGGACATTGGAGTCACAAGAAGCTACCATTTCGGCATATACCCATTTACCCTGATTTTTACGGTTGACAACTTGGAAGTGTCGCCAACCATCGACTTTTTTTTGGGCTGTCCATTTAGAACCAACTAAGTAAGGAAATTTTGGTTTTTTAGTCATTTGTAGTCAAAGTTTTATACTGTCTATCATTTCGCATTTGCTACTTTACCTAAAATCATCGTAACTCGCTGTGCAATAGGTAAAACAATGCCTTGGAATGATTACATAGTTAAAAATTTCAGAATTAAGTGATTACACTAGAAGATGAAATAGTGGGATTTACTGAATCAAGCCATTTAATTTATGTGAGCAAAATTACTATCAGCAAAAAAGCGATCGCCCATCCGCACTCATCCAATTAGGACAACACCTTTACCACTGGTTGGATAGCAAACATGAATTACTGCTATGTGTGTCTCTGCGTCCCCGCATCCCCTTGTCCTCTTCTCAGACGGTAATACTACTTTAGAAAGACGTGAAGACCGATCCAGCTAGATGCTCGCTTCTTTTTACAATGACTTTATAAGAACAAAACTTATTTTGTGCGCGTTTTGTTGTTCGTTCCTCGAAAAGCCTATGCAACCAACCAATCCAAACCAATTTACAGAAAAAGCTTGGGAAGCGATCGCGCATACTCCTGAAATTGCCAAACAATATCAACAGCAGCAGATCGAAAGCGAACACCTGATGAAGGCGTTGCTAGATCAAGAAGGTTTAGCCAGCCCGATTTTTAACAAAGCAGGTGTCAACGTTCAAAAGCTGCGTGATCGCACCGATCAATTTATCCAACGTCAACCAAAAGTATCTGGTAGCAGCAGTTCTGTATACTTAGGACGGAGTTTAGATACACTTTTAGATCGATCTGATACCTATCGCAAAGAGTTTGGTGACGAGTATATCTCAATAGAACACTTATTACTTGCTTACGCCAAAGACGATCGCTTTGGCAAAAGTCTATTTCAAGAATTTGGATTAGACGAAAGAAAACTAAAAGATATTATTAAACAAGTTCGGGGGAGCCAGAAAGTGACCGATCAAAATCCAGAAGGCAAATACCAAGCACTGGAGAAATATGGGCGCGATCTCACCGAGGCAGCACGTCAAGGTAAACTCGATCCGGTGATCGGACGCGATGATGAAATTCGCCGTACTATTCAAATTCTCTCTCGCCGTACCAAGAATAACCCCGTATTGATCGGGGAACCGGGCGTGGGTAAGACTGCGATCGTGGAAGGTTTAGCACAGCGCATCGTTGCTGGTGATGTACCCCAGTCGCTCAAAGATCGCAAGCTGATGGCTTTGGATATGGGTGCTTTGATTGCGGGGGCAAAATTCCGAGGTGAATTTGAAGAACGTCTCAAAGCCGTCCTCAAAGAAGTCACCGAATCTGGTGGCAATATAATTTTGTTTATTGATGAAATTCACACAGTTGTTGGTGCAGGTGCTACCCAAGGGGCAATGGATGCCAGCAACTTGCTCAAACCAATGTTGGCGCGGGGTGAATTGCGCTGTATTGGTGCGACAACGTTAGATGAATATCGCAAGTATATTGAAAAAGATGCTGCTTTAGAGCGACGCTTTCAACAAGTTTATGTAGATCAACCTACTGTAGAAGATACAATTTCGATTCTGCGCGGGTTGAAAGAGCGCTACGAACTTCACCACGGGGTGAAAATTTCTGATAGTGCCTTGGTTGCAGCCGCGACATTGTCGAGTCGATATATTAGCGATCGCTTCTTGCCAGACAAAGCCATTGACTTGGTAGACGAAGCCGCAGCCAGACTGAAAATGGAGATTACTTCTAAACCAGAAGAACTTGACGAAATTGATCGCAAGATTCTGCAATTAGAAATGGAAAGGCTGTCGCTGCAAAAAGAAAGCAATGCTGCCTCCAGGGAACGTTTGGAAAAATTAGAAAAAGAACTGGCAGACTTAAAAGAAGAACAAAGGGCGTTAAATGCTCAATGGCAGTCTGAAAAAGACATTATCACCAAAATTCAGTCTGTAAAAGAAGAAATTGATCGTGTGAATTTAGAGATTCAGCAAGCGGAACGCAACTACGATCTCAACCGTGCGGCTGAGTTGAAATACGGTAAGTTAACCGATTTGCACCGTAAATTAGAAGCAGCAGAAAGTGAATTAACACAAACTCAACGTAGTGGCAAATCACTGTTGCGCGAAGAAGTCACCGAATCTGACATTGCGGAAGTAATTTCTAAGTGGACGGGTATTCCCATCAGTAAGCTAGTCGAATCTGAGAAAGAAAAACTGTTGCACTTAGAAGATGAACTGCACCAACGCGTGATTGGGCAAGATGAAGCAGTCACAGCCGTTGCCGATGCCATTCAGCGCTCTCGTGCTGGTTTAGCAGATCCCAATCGTCCCATCGCTAGCTTTATTTTCCTCGGCCCCACGGGTGTTGGTAAAACTGAGTTAGGAAAAGCGTTGGCTGCCTATCTATTTGACACCGAAGAGGCAATGGTGCGGATTGATATGTCCGAGTATATGGAGAAACACGCAGTCTCCAGGCTGATTGGTGCGCCTCCAGGATACGTAGGTTACGAAGAAGGCGGACAATTAACCGAAGCGATTCGCCGTCGTCCCTACGCAGTAGTTCTCTTCGACGAAATCGAAAAAGCACATCCGGATGTCTTCAATATCTTGTTGCAAATTCTCGATGACGGACGCGTTACCGATGCTCAAGGTCATACCGTAGACTTTAAGAATACGATCATTATTATGACTAGCAATATCGGTTCGCAGTTCATCCTCGATTTAGCAGGAGATGACTCCCGCTACGATGAAATGCGCCATCGGGTGATGGAAGCCATGCGAAATAGTTTCCGTCCAGAGTTTCTCAACCGCGTTGATGAAATCATTATCTTCCACGGTTTGCAGAAACAGGAATTGCGCAAAATTGTCCAACTGCAAGTCAACCGATTGCAGCAAAGATTGGGCGATCGCAAAATGTCTCTCAAGCTCTCGGATACTGCACTTGACTTTTTATCCGAAGTAGGATACGACCCTGTATTTGGAGCACGTCCCTTGAAGCGAGCGATTCAAAGGGAATTAGAAACTCCGATCGCTAAAGCTATATTACGTGGCGAATTCAACGACGGCGACACCATCTTTGTCGATGTCGAAAACGAACGCCTTGCTTTCAAGCGTTTACCCGTTGAGTTGTTAACCACTTAATAAAAGGGTACTGAGTATCGGGGATTGGTGATTGGGAAGAAGAGGATACGGGAGGTGGGGACACGGAGAATCGATCAGCACGTTCTTGTGCCTTGTCTCCTTGTCTCACCACGCCAGGTGCTATAACGGAGGAAACCGCAAGGGCGCACTGGCTCCTGTCCCCCTCACGCCAGTCGCCAGCCTACCTTCGGAACCCCTCCGGGGAACGGGAAGCCGCGCAAAGCGCGTCTACAAGTTGGGGAACCCTTACTTTCGCTTATCCGCCTTCGGCGTCTACGCCAGTCGCCTGTGGAGGAGGACAGTCCGTTGCAGGGGTCTCCCCCCAACCCCAACGCCAGTCGCTACCCTCCGGGAAGCCGCCCTGACGGGCGTCTACAAGTCGGGAAACCCGCCCACGGCGAGCTCCTCCGTGGGGGCCCCAAAGCCTCCCGTTGTAGGAACTGTCCGTTGGAAACCCTACCAAGAGCGCTGGCTCCTCTTCAAGCGTCCCTAGCCCCTATTTATTCCTCCTGCTACTTACATCCATTGAGTCTCAAATGCATCTTGTCCTGTCCCGTAAATCAAGTTGCCGTATGCTTGCCAATAGTCAATTTCTTCAGGAGTGAGTGGTGGAGCATTGAGGACAGACAGGTTTGCCTCTAATTGTTGTAAATTTTGTGGGGCTGTAAGTGCTAAATTTACTGCTTTTTGATGTAGTACGTAGCGATAGCAATCCGCCGCAGTAGGAGGTTCTTGTTGCCAACGGGGATGCCCTTGTAAAAGAGTTTTCCAACGTGTACAGGTGAAAGCAACCACAGGAATCCCAGCCTTGTAAGCAGATGGTAAAACATCCTCTTCTACTTTGCGATGAGCCATATTGTAACGATGCATCAATACCTGAAACTTACCTAGATTAATTAGTTTCAAGGCAAGGGTTCGGTTGTGGGTACTAACTCCCACATAACGTACAAGTCTTTTTTCTTGCCAAGAATATAATTCATCCAGCATTGCCTCAACTTGAGTCATATCATCATCAGGACAGACATACTCAGCAAAAAAGACATCCACTTCATCGACATTTAGACAACGACGCACAGAGTCGAAATAACTACGCAACCCGCTAATATCCCGTTCTTGATATCCTGTTGCAACCAAAACTTGTTTGCGTTTGCTCGCTAAAAGAGATTTTAGTCCCCCCAACAAGCTCTCAAACTTTAGGTTGTAAAAGAAGAAGTAATTGACTCCTGCCTCGAATGCTACTGTCACTGCCGTACTATCTAACCCTGAATGCCCCGCCAAACCGATTATGCTTGTTGGCTGTCCGTTTTGGGTTACTAACTCCATACTCGACTGCCCCGATTCAAAAAGCTTGCATCAAAACAATTAAAACCAGTTAAGTTAAATCTTTAAATCCTGATTTTCACTTGTAAAATTAGTTTGATTAGACGATAATCATTTTCACAACAATCTAAGCTCTACATTTTAATTAAGAATTACTATCATATAGTTTTAAAATCACCAAGATAGTTCGTAGTTAAATGGAACAAGAAAAACACCTCCAACCTGATTTTGTATTGAAATCAATTGAGATAAACAGGCTGATAGGTGTCAATTAAAATATATCCATTCACTTAGTGAACTCACCTCGAAGGTGAATTTTTGCATTTTGATTGTCACTAGAATATTATGTCAGATTTTATTCACCTATTAGAAAAGATTAAATAAATTTAAGCTAATTAAGAAGCTATTTTCGCAATTATTAAGGATAAAAGTCAGATTAATACTGTTAGTAAAACGTGATTAGATATACATTATAAATTGATTTGGTAATTCATTTGTAATTACATTTAAATTTTTGAGCAAAAAACTTAGTGAAAGTCTGAAGGCTGAGGGTTAGTCACTGGAGGGTGTAGATTGTGAGGAAGAGGCAAAAACTTCTTTGCTGCTCCCTTCTATCTTGCTTTTTTTTGCCTAGTCTATCCTCAGAAAATTGATAGGGAGAAGTTAATCCATATCATCGTTAGAAATAGATAGTGCAAGATGTTGATATTTACAAAGGCAAGTTAAACTACTGTCCAAGTTAAGCTAGGCTAAAAGTATATCTTTACAAAAAGATTTAGTCATTTTCATTGAATTAATGAGGATTTTGCGGTTATGAGCCGCTATGAGAATTTTATTAATTGAAGATGATGAAGTCATAGCCCAATCACTTGCCAAATCCCTGAGAAATCAGCATTATGCTGTTGATATTGCCAAGGATGGGCAGGAAGGTTGGGATTTTGCCGATTTATTTACTTATGACTTGATTTTGCTAGATGTATTGCTGCCTAAACTAGATGGAATTAGTCTCTGTCGGCGCTTAAGAGCAAGCGGTAATCAAACACCTATTCTTCTATTAACAGCTCAAGATACCAGCAAAACTAAGGTGATAGGTTTAGATGCTGGTGCAGATGATTATGTTGCTAAACCTTTTGATTTTCAAGAGTTATTAGCTCGCATCCGTGCTTTATTGCGTCGGAGTGGTTCAGCATTACCTCCTGTGTTGCATTGGAAAAACCTGCAACTCGATCCTAGTACTTGCGAAGTTAGCTGTAATGGCAAGCTTCTGCATTTGACTCCCAAGGAGTACGGTTTACTAGAACTTTTTCTACGTAACAATCACCGGATTTTTAGCTGTAGTGCCTTAATAGATCATTTGTGGTCATTTGAAGAACCACCTACAGAAGACACAGTTAGATCCCATATGAAAAGTTTACGGCAGAAACTCAAAGCAGTGGGACTTGGAGAAGATCCAGTTGAGACTGTTTATGGCATTGGATATCGACTCAAGCCAGCCGAGAAAGAGGACGCGGCGACACGGGGAGGTGGAGACACGGGGAATGTAAATAAAAGTTTCTCCGCGTCAGAGCGTCTCAACCTCTCTGAGTCTGTTTCCACCAACCAAAATCCAGTTTCAACTGGAATTTCTAAAGTTTGGGAGGAGGTAGTACACAAACTTGAAGAGCGAGTGGTTGCGATTGGACAAGCTTCTACCATACTGTTACAGGGAAAACTAAGTGAGGAAATGCAGTCACAAGCAAAGCTAGAGGCTCACAAGTTAGTTGGTTCTCTAGGTATGTTTGGCTCTGATGAAGGATCTCGTCTAGCCCAAGAAATAGAGTCTCTATTAGAAAAAGGCAATCAACTCAAACCAGCAACAAAACAGCATCTGATGCAATTAGTTTTGGCATTGCGCCAAGAGTTGCAACTGTTGAACTTCAGGTATAAGCCGGGATTGTTATCAGTCAATCAACTAGCGAATGAACGTCCATCGCTGTTGATTGTCGAGCACGATAGGGAATTCGCCCAGATGTTGGTGAGGGAGACAAAGAATTGGGATACACGAGTGCGTTTAGCGCACGCTACGCGAACGCAAATTGCCCCAAATGCGATCGCTGCGAAGGAGTTGCTAACTCAAGATTGCCCTGATGTTGTATTGCTTGAGCTTCCCTCTGACGAGAATGCAGAAAATGCTCTGGCTTTATTAGCAGAACTGAGTAACCGTATTCCAGCAGTACCAGTAATAATTATGACAGAGCAAAACAGTCTCCTAGACCGGGTAAAAGTTGCCCGTTTGGGTGGACGTGCGGTCTTACAGAAGCCGATTTCTCCAACTACAGTACTGGAAACAGTACATCAAATATTACAATATTCTCTTCCCACTGAAGCAAAGGTAATGGTTGTAGACGACGATCCTCAGATCTTAGCTGCTGTCCAGACTTTACTGGTTCCTTGGGGAGTTAAAGTTTACACCCTAGATAATCCACTTCGATTTTTGGAAGCCATAGCAGTTGCTGAACCGGAACTGCTGATTTTAGATGTGGAAATGCCTGGAATAAGTGGTATAGAGTTATGCCAAGTTGTACGTAATGAGCCTCGGTGGAGTGGATTACCTATCTTATTTCTCACAGGTCATAGCGATACTATAACTAAACAGCAGATATTTGCGGCGGGTGCTGACGACTACATTAGCAAACCGATTGTTGAACCAGAACTGATTACTCGAATTCTCAATCGTTTAGAGCGATCGCTTGCTCAACGGCATCTAGCAGAAATCGACGCCCTAACGTTTGTGTCCAATCGTCGCAAGTCCACCCAAGACATAGAACGTCAGCTAGCATGGAGTGATCGCCACCATCAATCCTTTTGCTTCGCTATTGTGGATTTAGACAATCTCAAGCAAATTAATCATCAGCATGGTCATATGATCGGCGATCGCGTATTATCCCGTTTAGGGCAATTGTTGCGACAAGTATTCCACACTCAGGATGTAGTCGGTCGTTGGGGTGGTACGGAATTTGTTGTGGGGATGGCGGGAATGAACAAAAGTGATGGAGTGCGAAGGCTTTTAGAAGTTCTCAAGAGTTTTCGTCAGATTGAGTTTACAACTGCTAATGCTCAAAAATTTCATGCCACCTTCAGTGCAGCAGTTATAGAGTATCCTCAAGCTGGTAACAATCTTCAAGCCCTCTACCAGTCTGCTGACACAGTTCTTGAGCAGGCAAAAATAACGGGAAGAAATAAAGTATTGAGTAATTATAAATACTAGGTTACAGGTGACAGGGTACAGTTCTTCCCTATCCTCAACTAATTCCAGTCAATATAAAAATATACATTAGAATTATTACAACAATTTAGAAAATGATTGCGACAGATGCATTCACCAAATCCAGACACAGAAGGCTATTTCCAATCCAAAATCCAAAATTTGTACTGAGCTTATTGAAGTATCCAAAATGGTATTACATACCTTTTTCACCTCCAGCCCCTTTATCCCTCACGGACATTGTTATCTGTGGAATCCAGGGTTGGTGTGGTTGCATTTGTTATCAGATTCCTTAATTGCTCTAGCATATTATTCGATTCCCTTCACATTGTTCTATTTCATCCAGAAGCGACAAGATGTTCCTTTCAAAAGGATTTTTTTGTTGTTTGGAGTGTTTATCGTCGCTTGCGGTACAACTCATGTCATGGAGGTTTGGACACTTTGGCATCCGATTTACTGGCTATCTGGCTCGATTAAAGCCATTACGGCACTAGTTTCACTTTATACAGCCATCATATTAGTGGAATTAGTACCTAAGGCACTGGAAATACCTAGTACAGCCCAACTAGAAGCAGCTAACCAAAAACTGCAACAGCAGATTGCAGAACGTCAAAAAGCGGAAGCAGCATTACGCAAAGCCCATGATGAGTTAGAAATCCGAGTTCAAGAACGAACAAAAGAGCTAGTAAAAGCCAATGAAGCACTGCAAGAAAGCGAACAACAGCTAAGGTTAGCATTACAGGCAGCTAAACTTGGGGCTTGGCAACTTGATCTGAAAACAGGAGAATTATCTGCATCTGCTCAGTGCAAGGCAAACTTTGGTTTGTCAAGTGAAGTAGAGCTTTCCTACAGTATGCTATTTGAACGCATCCATCCTGAAGATCGTGCTTACGTGCGCGAATCTGTCAGTCGAGCGTTGGAACAAAAAATTGATTATGAAGCGGAGTACCGCAACATTTGGCCCGATCATAGCGTTCATTGGGTATTGGCACGGGGAAGCGCTATTTGTGAGGCTGATGGTAGCCCTACCCGCATGATTGGCGTCACCCTAGATATTAGCGATCGCAAGCGAGCCGAGGAAGCTCTCCAACAGACAACGATGCTCCAGCGAGCAATTTTGGATAGTGCCAACTACACAATTATTTCCACAACGGTAGATGGTACTATCCTCACCTTTAATCGTGCCGCAGAGCGATTATTAGGATATACAGCAGCAGAAGTAGTTGGGAAAACAACCCCAGTTATCATCCACGATCAAGACGAAATTGTACAGAGGGCGCAACAGTTATCGCAAGAATTAGGATTCACTATTGAAGCAGGGTTTGAGGTTTTTGTTGCCCATGCGATCCTTGGGGAGGTAGACGAACGCGAATGGACTTACATCCGCAAGGATGGTTCGCGTTTCCCAGTACTGCTCTCAATCACAGCTTTGCGTGATACTCATAACAATATTACAGGGTTTCTCGGCATTGGTAGTGACATTACTGATCGCAAGCGAGCAGAGGAAGCACTGCGCGAAAGCGAACAACGTTTTCATGCCTTCATGAATAATAGTCCCACAGTTAGCTTTATGAAGGATGCCCACGGACGTTATGTTTATGTTAATCAAACATTTGAACATATCTTCCAAGTCAAGCTCGCAGATATACGAGGGAAAACAGACTTTGACAGGTTTCCCATAGAGGTAGCACAGGAACTTCATCAGCACGATCAAGTTGTTGTGTCTACAGGACAAACA
Organism: Chlorogloeopsis sp. ULAP01; assembly: GCF_030381805.1. Lineage (NCBI taxonomy): Bacteria > Bacillati > Cyanobacteriota > Cyanophyceae > Nostocales > Chlorogloeopsidaceae > Chlorogloeopsis > Chlorogloeopsis sp. ULAP01. Next base: position 142,125 of record NZ_JAUDRH010000007.1, on the reverse strand, counting down.
GCTGAGTTAGAGGAAACAGTACCAACACCCGATGGCACTCTCCACAATTGGTTAGTTTTTAAGTTTCCTATTTGGGATAGCGCTGGAAAATTATTTCTTGGTGGTGTCGCAATTGACATTAGCGATCGCAAGCGAGCCGAAGAAGAACTGCGCCACCTCAGTAAGGCGCTGGAAAGTGCAGTAGAAGGTATCTCGCTGTTGGATAAACAGGGACGTTATCTCAAGGTAAACCCAGCATATGCCAATATGGTTGGTTACCAAAGCGAGGAAATGATTGGCATGGAGTGGGTTTTGACTGTTCATACAGACGATTGGGAAAAATTGAGTGCAGCCTACCAACAAATGCTTACCAACGGCAAAGCAGAAATAGAAGCTAGGGCTGTACGCAAAGACGGCTCAGTTTTTGATAAACAAGTAGTGATGGTCAAAGCTTACGATCAACAGCAATTCATTGGACATTATTGCTTCATGAAGGATATTAGCGATCGCCGCGAAGTCGAGCGCCTCAAAGATGAGTTTGTTTCGGTAGTTAACCACGAATTGCGCACACCCCTGACTTCTATATCTGGAGCCTTGGATTTGCTAGCCAGTGGCATTTTGCAAACACAGCCCGAAGATGCTCAACGGATGTTAAATATTGCTGCCAGCAACACGGATCGGCTGGTACGTCTGATCAACGACATCCTAGATATCGAACGCATCGAGTCAGGAAAGATACAGATGACAAAGCAAAGCTGTGATTCTGCTGACTTAATCAGGCAGTCAGTTGAATTGATGGAAGAGATGGCAGCACAGGCAGGGGTAACAATATCAGTTTCTCCCTTATCAGTTCGTCTCTGGGCCGATCCCGATCGCATTATTCAAGTACTTACCAACTTACTCAGTAACGCAATTAAATTTTCACCACCAGGTTCTACGATTTGGTTGAGCGCAGAAGAGGGAACAGGGGACAGGGAGATTATTTTCTCATCTCCCAGTATATTATTTAAAGTCCGCGATCAAGGGCGCGGGATTCCGGCAGAGAAATTGGAAACTGTTTTTGAGCGTTTTGGACAAGTTGATGCCTCAGACTCTCGCCAAAAAGGGGGAACCGGTTTGGGTTTAGCTATTTGTCGCAGTATATTGCAACATCATGGCGGGCAAATCTGGGCTGAAAGTACCTTAGGAGAAGGTAGTACTTTCTTTTTTACCCTACCAATCCTCCCAGAAGAGGACACGGAGACAAGGGGACACGGGGACACGGAGAATTATTCTCCCCCCCTCTCCCTCTCCCCCCCTCTCCCACTCTCCCCCTCCCCCACTCCTCCTCTAGTTCTGCAGTGTGACGACGATCCTTCAGTTCGCGTTGTTGTGCAAACCATGCTAGAACAAAAAGGCTATCGAGTTTTGGCAGTTGGATCGGGACAAGAGGCTGTAGAGGAAGCAACAGCGAACCATCCTGATGCAATTATTCTTAACTTAATGATGCCTGGTATGGACGGTTGGGAAACTTTAGCCATTCTCAAACAACAGCCACATACCCAAAACATCCCTGTAATTATTCTCAGTGGTTTATTACCCGATGCGAGTAAAGGTCTGCCGGAAGGGGTGAGTGACTGGATTGTCAAACCTCCAAACATCAAGTTGTTGTGCCAAGCTTTAGACAAAGCTACTACTCGACAAAATCAAACTCTCAAAGTACTGATTATAGAAGACGATCAAGATTTGGCACAGGTACTCATTGCCATGTTTAATAGCCACAACATTACCACTTTTTATGCCCAAACCGGGCGAGAAGCTATACAAGTAAGCCAAAACATTATCCCTGACTTATTAGTACTGGATTTGGGATTACCAGAATGTGACGGTTTTACTGTAGTAGATTGGCTGCGGCAGCATAACCGCCTCTGCCAAGTACCGTTAGTTGTATATACAGCACGCGATTTGGATGAGGGCGATCGCAAACGATTAAGGCTAGGACAAACCCTATTTCTCACCAAAGGACGCATAACCCCGCAGGAATTTGAACAACGAGTAATTAATTTACTCAATCGAATGATTGGCGATCAGGGTGAAGAAAGGTAGAAGCCTGGAAAGTTTATATAGTAGGGTTTTTAGTTTATTTTACTGCTTAGTTATTTTCACCGTATTCTACTAGTGTAAAAGTAGAGTTTATTATGACTACGAAACACATTCTCATTATTGATGATGAATATGATATTCGGGCAGTGGCTGAACTCTCCTTAAAAGCAGTAGGAGCTTGGCAAGTTACGACTGCCGCCTCAGGCAGTGAAGGAGTAAAAAAGGCAGTTGCCGAACAGCCAGATGTAATTCTTTTAGATGTCATGATGCCCGACATGGACGGAATCGCTACTTTTAAGGCATTACAAGCACATCCCGCCACTAATAAAATTCCAGTGATTTTACTAACAGCCAAGACGCAAGCTGCCGAGCAGCGCCGATTTGCCGAACTGGGAGTGCGAGCAATTATTACCAAGCCCTTCAAAGCTATGAAGTTGCCTACTCAAATTGCAGCCGCTCTCAACTGGGAGAGTTAAAAAATTTTTTCTAATTTTCTTTCATCTCCACAATTTCTGCATTTTTCAGTTTTAAAGTTAAAAGCATCCAAAAGACCAACAACTCAATCATGCTTTACCTAAGAGTGGAGTCAACACCAATCATTAGGAAACTTGATATTTTAGTTAGGTTCTATCCACATATTTTATATCTAAAATTTATGAACAACTTAGAACTATTTCACTTTCACCTCGAAAGAGCTATATACGTCTTAAAGTTTCAAGATAAACAGCTAGTTGAATATTGGATAGAGCATTTACATCTGAACCTAGACTATCAATATACAGACTCGCTTTTAACAGCAGCTGTATTTGAATTATCTGCCACAGATACTGATACTTGTCATTGGATATTAGATAACTTTTCTGATTGTCAACCTTATACTGATTTACTTGACAACGTTATTAGATTTGCTATTGGTAAGCTCATTCAGCAAGGATTTATTCTCGGTCAAGACTTCAGCTTCACTGCTGAGGGAAAAATTCTTCTCAATGAAAACACAAAAATAGCATTAATGGCAGATACTTCTGTATCAGATAATTTATTACTTGAGAAAGTCTTAATAATTCCTCAACAAACTCCTTCACTAACGATATGATGTCAACTAATACATTCACTTCAAACTCTATTGTCAATATCTTTTTGCAACCAATTCGCCAACAGCTTAAATCTCTAAAAATAGAAGACTATAGATTTGCACGCTTACTCTGTAAAATCATTCCTGCTAGTTGTCCATTTGAACGAGAAATAAAACTTTGCAAGCGTACTATTCTCTATATTCCTCCTCTATGTAAACTTAATCCTTTCTACGAACAGTTAGTTGAATTACGTTTTCGAGCTTTAACTTATTTAGCGGATCGTCATGGTGAAGATGTAACAATATATTGTTAACAGTAAACACAATCACTATTATTTTCTGAAATAAAATTGCTTATTTTCGATTGATTTGACTAAAAAAATTCTCAAAACTTTGAAGTTTTTGTTGTAATTCCTCAGGCATAGAGTAGGAACGCACATCAACATTAGAGAGGGTATAATCATAGACTTTAGGCGAATTGAAGTTTGGTTCTATCCACTGTCCGTTGTCACCCGTATAGGATTTCCACTTTTCTATATCAGTTGCTGGAGAGCCAGGAACAGAGGGATAATCTGGCTCTAAGAGAAAAGACTTAGTTTTTGGTGACCAATAAGTGTTATTAGATGATTCATAGTTATTCTGAAATACTGAAGTATACATCCTATTATTTCCAGTGTTGGCAAAGAATAACATCTGGTTTGATGCTTCTGAAGAAATCAGTGAATTTCGGATAGCGAGTGGCCCCACTCCAACGGGAATATCGCTAATTTCTTGTACCTCTCCTATATGATAAGCAGTGGAATTAGAGTAATATCGGGATGCTCCCACAAGGGAAATTTGATTTGGATTATTGGTAATAACTGAGTCTAAAATTGTTATATTTTGGGCATTGCTGATATCAATTCCTGCCCTATGCATAGAGTCAGAGATGAAAGAGTTCTTGATCAGAAAAGGCCCTGGTGAAGCCTCTAAAAATAATCCTGCTGAGTTTTTCACCGCAACGAAGTTATCTATGACTACATTCTTATTTTCGTGATCGAACCACATTCCATTGGTAAAGTTGCCGATCGCCTGCTGATCTTTGAACAACACATTTCTAGCGAAGTGATGTTTTGCCCCACTGATTGCCCAGCCTCTCCAACCTGAAAGATTGCCACGCCAGTTATTGAAGTTTGTACTATTTCCAATCCACAGCCCATTTACCATATTGTCTGTTGATGCACCCATGAAGCCGTTGTAGTTAAAGACACTGTTTTTTACAGTTACATCTTGGGTTTTGAACAAATAAAGTCCTTGGTAATTATTCCATTCAAAGCGGCATTGGTCGATTAAAATATTTCGGTTAATCAAAGACTGTTGATTATTCCACTCTTCACCAAATATCACAGCAGCAGTTCCACCCAACGTACCTACTGAATGCCGAAATGAAATATTTCGTAAGACTACATTACGCACTTGGTAAAACCGCATTAAGAATGGATGCACTCCTACTTCGATGGTCGCATTTTTAAAGTTGACATTGCTATTCGGGAGAAGATAAAGAAAATCTCCATTTTCACTCTTTTCTGCAATACCAAAACTTCCAGGGTGAAGCAGTGCTTCTTGAGGCTCTACAAATCCCAAGTACTCATAACTACCACTTCCTCGGAAGGCGTTAGGGAATGTATAGTTATATTTTTCAAGTAATACTTGTCTTTGTTGTCTGCCATTTACAAATACAAGTTCCCTTCTATGTGCAAGTATGTTCTTCGGCCCATATTTGCCGTATGGCCCACCATTATTACCAAAATCATAATTCCAAGGCATACGATATATTAAGCCTTTGTCAGTTTTAATCGCTGGTGTCCATGCAGACAGTGGTACCAGATCAGAACCCTTGATGACTGTAGGTGTACTTCCTTGTCCTTCAATTACTAGCACCACTCCATCTGGAACTTTTGGAAAGCGGTAATCTATTTTGAGTGAACCTTCACGATAAACATCGGGACTCAATGCTATTTTCGTTGAGATACCCTGTGACAAATATCCTCTAGCCTTTTCTAATGCTGTACCTATTGTTAAAAGTGGATTTTGTTGGCTGCCATCGTTAGTGTCAGATGCTCCTATACTCTTTGATACATAGATAATCTGAGACACCTTTGATTCATCTACGTTAGCGCCAGTTATCTTAGTAGCATCGGTACTTTTGAGAGATTGAGATCCTAGCTCGATAAAATCTTGAATAGTAAGATTTGAACTATTTGTTTGACCTTCACTTTGAGCTATGCCTTTGATTGGATAAACTATAGTTCCAATCAATACTAAAAATATTAAATATACCCTATGTATCATTACAACCTCCACTCTTTATTTAGCTAATATTTCATTTTTATTTTCAAAAAAATCGTTCCCATGAATAAAACATGAGTAAAGTTGCCCTTGCACAAATTTATATCTGCAAGAATCTGTTCAAAAAATATCAAAATTAGTGAAATTAGCTAATTTTTATTCAAAATATGCTGATTAAAATTGTTCTCAAAATCAAATCAAATTTAATCTATTGCTAGTCAAGTTTGATTTTTAAAGTATTTTGATTAAATTAGTTTTTAATTAACCAAAATTGGTTGTCAAAATAAATTTATGACTCCATAGCCATAGTAAAACTAAATTTCAAGTGCTAATAAACTACTAGATAATGGAGAGTAAGACACAGATTTTTACTATTGCATATCTTATGCTAATAAGTAAGCTGCATATTATGTACTGCTTCTATTTTTATTGCTTTTGTTTACAATTTAGCTTTACTTACAGCTAAAGTCTTCCGTGATTATTACAGCCTATTTTTTTATGCAAAATTACCTATATATAGATTTAAGTCAGATTTTGTGGAAATTAGCTTGTCAAGATAAACTATTCTATCTTTAGCTTGGCTTTTCTCGTATCCCAGCCATTTCATTTTGGATAACTGAGTTTAGCACTTAAAATTCTTGTTATAAGAGGTAATTTAACCTTATCTACAAGGGTTTGAGAGAGATAGTTTATTTATATAGTGATGAAAATTTGAACTTCACTCGCTCCATCTTTTTCTCTGGTTTAGTTTGCTGAATTACCCAACTTCTGTATTGCATATATCAGGATAAACCACTAATTGACAAAGTAAAGACGTAACAACACAATATCTGAAGTGGGAACTATCTCATATGTTAAGGTAATTTAATATACTGGCTACTACGAAATATTACTTAAATAGTAGAAAAATATCATAAGAAAACACGATCGCACGCTTGCGATCGCGAATTTTTTTGGCAGCTAGCTTGGGTTCAAGAGTTGGAACTATGTACAATCAATGATTACAAGAACCCTGCTTTGGCTCGTGTTCATTGTGGTGATGTCCATGTCCGTGCTTGTGAGAACAGCCTTGTAAGTCCTGTTCGATTAGCTTTTCTGTGATTTCCTTCAAAGTTGCATCTTTAGGATTTAAGCCAATCCAAGCATCAATCTTCTCGGTATCGAAGCCTACCTCGTAGCGATCGCCTACTTGCATCAAAGGACGGCGAATTAACAATGGATCTTGGAGCATTAACATTAAAGCGGTTTGGGCATCAACTTGTTCGGGTACTAACTCGCCTGATTGTACTCTTGGAGCAGTGCGATTAAACCATTCTGATACAGGGCGATCGCCAAAAAATGAGCGCAAACGCTCAATAGTCCAAGGTTCTGCGAGTAGGTTGTAGGCAATCACTTCATGACCAGCAGCTGTAAGCAGAGTTTTTTGTTTAGTATTGTTCTTACAACCTGGTTTTTCATAAAAAATTACCCTTGCCATTACAGTAACTCCTACTGGTTTTAAGATATCAAAGGGATCGGGTACTGGTGATTGGGGATTGGGTATCAGGTATTAAGGTTTCTTTATTCCTAATCCCTAGTACCTAGTCCCTAGTCTCACATCTTGTACCAGCTTTTCATACCGCCAAGAAATAAATTTCTTGGCTCATAGCTCAAGTCAGATAAATCTGACTGTAATAAGATTTGAGTCCGTTTTAACGGACTTATGCTCTGAGACAGAGAATTTATTCTCTGGCGGAAAACCGGGCAGATGCAAGATATAAGTAGTCACTTATTCCTAGTCCCTAATTCCCAGTCCCCAATTCGTACTATTAGAATTACTCGCCTAATTAAATTTTAATTAAAAAACTAAATTATTTTGCTAATAAAAATAATTACCATTTAGCGACTAGAAATTTTTAGCAGTATGAGTTATCAAATTATACTCAAATCGCTGTTTGGGGTCAGTTTCCCCATACAAATTAAAAGTAACAGTTGGTTCATTACCTACCGCTTCTACACTATGAATTGCATTAGGTGTAAAGCTAATAATATCACCCGGATATAAAATTAATTCTCCCGTTTTTTCTATTTTATTCGGGGATTCTGAGTGAGGATTACGTCGCCAAAAGGTGTTTTTTTCTTGTCCTTTTAATACTGCAACTACTCCCCAGGTACCGTGATTATGAATATTAGAAGTTGTTTCTGGTGCAAATGTTACTGTTTGTACTGTAAAAGGGAAACCTAATTCATCATAAAGGAGTACAACCGAGGTGCCAGTTTGAGGACAAGGTTCTAAATATTGGCTTTGTACCCAGTAAGAATTAACAATTAATCGTCTTACTAGTATTTGAATCTCTGGTAGCCGACTGGCTTCGTCTTCTACATTTTGCAGAACATCTTCTAACTCAGTTAAAAATCTATAAAGGCGATAATTGTCCCTTAGTAAATCCCACGCTCTCATAGATTTACAGATTTGATAATTTCCATCTCCAGTGACAAGCCAATTTTTTCCTTGCATATTTTTGAAGCTATTAATATAGCTTAAATTTACTCATCATCATCTTCTGGTGGACGTGTCAAAATATCAAATAATAGTCCAGCACCAAAGTCATGTTTATCATCAATTTCTTTGACTTGAGTACATATTTTTTTTGCTTTCTCTATTTCTCCTAATTTTGCTAACACTAATCCAGAAGCGGCACAAGCATTTAAATACATACGAATTTCTGAGTCTTCTTTCCGCCTAAATAATATTGGCTTTAACTGCTCCCAATTATCTGGTAGATTTTCTGACTCTTTAATTTTATTAATTACCTTAATTGCTATTTTTAACGCCATAGCATAATTATTTTTGTAATAAAAGTATCTATATGCTGCTACCAAAACATCTATTTGTTCTCCAGTTTTGGCTAAAGCTTGATTTATATATTTTTCAGATGCAGGGGAATTTTCCCAGTTTTCTGCTGCTAATATTAATAAATTTTTGATATCCTCTGGCACTTTAAACCATGAAAACTTTTCTGCATCCACTTGATATAAATCTCCTTTGTATGGGTATAGGGGTGTGGGGGTTTAGGGGATGCATAATTTAATATTCCAAAATAATTATTTTTCACCTTATACCCTTACCCCCTTACACCCTTACACCCCTAAAATTTTGTGAGAACGTACAACAGAGTAAAGAGAATAATCCAAATGATGTCTACGAAGTGCCAGTAAATTTCTGCCATTTCGATGCCAGTATGTTTAGTGGCAGAATAATGACCAGGACGACGCGATCGCCACAACACACCCAAAATTAACAACAGTCCCACGAAAACGTGTAACCCGTGGAACCCTGTCATTAAGTAAAAACAGTTGGAAAATATATTAGTAGTTAGACCGTATCCTAAGGTCATGTACTCATAAGCTTGTCCGAGTAGGAAAATTGCGCCCATAATTGCGGTGATGATATACCACTTGCGCATCCCTCGAACATCATTCCTTTTAATTGCCGTATCACCGAAGTGAATCACAAAACTGCTGGAAACCAGAATGATGGTGTTAATTGTCGGCAATAATAATTCTACTTCCGTGCCTTCTGGAGGCCAAACTTCATTACTTCCTTTAAAAAACAAATAAGTGGCAAAAAACCCCCCGAACATTAACGACTCAGAAATCAGGAACGCCAATAGTCCCTTGACTCGTAAATCTTGATGTTCTTCGTGATGAGATGGACTTGTCGTTGCGATCGCCATATTGTTTGTACTACAAATTCTTTCTATCTCTTTCTTTGCGTTCTCTGCGTCCTTTGTGGTTCGTTTAAAAAACCACAAAGGCACAAAGACACTAAGACTCTAATGATTAAGCGCTAGCTTCCGTTACAGTAGCAGTCTGAACTTCAGCATTATGAACACCGTAATCGTAAGGGCCGTGAGTTACTACGGGCAAGACTTCCCAATTTTCAATTAGAGGCGGAGAACTGGTTGTCCACTCTAAAGTCATAGCATTCCAAGGATTATCCCCGGCTTTTTTGCCAGCAACCCAACTCCAGAGAATGTTAATCGTGAAGGGAATTACCGATATGCCTAAAACATAAGCACCAATCGTACAAATCTCGTTGATGGAGGTAAATTGTGGATCGTACATTGCTACTCTTCGGGGCATACCTTGTAAACCCAATTCATGCATGGGTAGGAAAGTCAGATTTGTACCGATAAAGGTAAGGATAAAGTGAATGCGACCTAAGGTTTCATTCATCATCCGTCCGGTGATTTTGGGAAACCAGTGGTAAATGCCTGCGTAGATACCAAATACGGAACCACCAAACAATACGTAGTGGAAGTGTCCTACTACATAGTAGGTATCATGAACGTGAACATCAAAGGGTGCTGTTCCCAGGGTGACACCACCAATCCCACCGAGAACAAACATCATCAATAAGCCAACCGCAAACAGCATGGCACTAGTGAAGCGGATTTTGCCACCCCAGAGGGTAGCAACCCAACCAAATATCTTTACACCAGTGGGAACGGCAACGATCAGGGTAGAGATGGTGAAGAACATCCGCATCCAACCGGGTGTGCCACTGGTAAACATATGGTGTACCCAGACGAACAAACCCACAAGGCAGATAGCCAAACTAGAATAGGCGATCGCTTTATAGCCAAAGATAGGTTTGCGCGCATGCACGGGTATGACTTCGGACATGATGCCGAAGATGGGCAGAATCATCAGATAAACTGCCGGGTGGGAATAGAACCAGAACAAGTGTTGGTAAAGGACTACGTTACCGCCTGCATCTGGTTTAAAGAAAGATGTACCAAAATGGAGGTCGAATAACAGTAGTATTAATCCTGCTGCTAATACTGGTGTAGATACCAGTGCTAAGACGGAAGTTGCCAAAATCGCCCAACAAAATAGGGGAACTTGATCCCATTTCATGCTGGGGACTTTCATGAACAAGATGGTAATGACAAAGTTCAGCGAACCTAAAATTGAGGAGGTTCCTACCAAGACAATGGCTAGTACCCACAACGTTTGGGCTGTGGGGGCAGTTACCAGGCTTAAAGGTGGATAAGCTGTCCAACCAGATTGGGAACCACCACCGAAGAAGAAACTGGCTAATAGTAGTAAACCTGCAGGTGGGTTCAACCAAAAAGCGATCGCATTCAACTTCGGAAAAGCCATATCCCTAGCACCCACCATCAACGGCACCAGGAAATTGCCAAATCCTCCAATCGCACTAGGGACGATCCAAAAGAAAATCATGATCGTCCCGTGGTTCGTCATGAAAGCATTGTAAAGGTTGGGTTCTAGCAAATCAGCATCGGGTGTTGCCAACTCAGCACGCATGGCAACTGCCATCAGCCCACCGATAAGGTAGAACAAAAACGCCGTTACTAAGTATTGGATGCCGATGACCTTGTGGTCAACATTAAATGTGAAGTAGTGGTACCATTTCCACGCTTGGGGATGATGAGTGGTTCCGGCAACCACAACAGTAGAGGCTTCATTTCCCGGTGGATGATTCCGTGGAATTTCGAGCGTCATAAGCAATTTCCGCGATAATTTGTCTGTTGGTGGTTACAGCGTTTCTCAAGTTCGTAGCACCTTGAAACGTAGAGGGACGCAAAGAGTTGATTAACCACCAAATTAATGACTATGGACTATTGACTCTATCCCCATTTTTTGGGTGTAGGGAGCGAGAAAATCTGATGTTGATAATTCAGCAGGGTTAACTGCAACTGCTTGTTTCAGTTCTTGTTGTGCGATGCGGTTTTCTGCCAACCAGCTTTCAAACTCGGCGGGAGTATGAACAACTACCTGCGATCGCATTGAACCGTGATAGCCACCACACAATTCTGTACAAACGATGGGATAGTTACCAACTTTAGTGGCGACAAACCGCAGTTTAGTTGGGATACCAGGAATTGCATCTTGCTTTAAACGAAATTGCGGCACCCAAAGAGAGTGAATTACGTCTGTGGCAGCCAGGTTTAGCTGTACGTCAGCACCAACAGGAACGTGTAATTCACTACTCATCACACCGCTATCTGGATAATTGAAAATCCAAGCAAACTGCATTCCCGTGACATCGACTGCTAAATCAGCAGGTTTTTGTGGGCGATCGCTAGCTGCACCAATGCCAATTTCCGGTTCATTAACTGGTGCTGCCATTTCCATCCCAGATGCATCATTCCATGTTGCAGCTAAGGCAGTTCCGGGCATTTGAGCAACATGAGATGGAGCATGATTATGAGTATCTAACCCCCCCATGCGCCCGTATACATCTACACTGTAAATTCCCAAGACAATGACAATAATGGTTGGGATTGCCGTCCAAAAAACTTCTAGAGGCAAGTTACCCTCAACGGGCGCACCATCTGTATCATCACCTTGACGGTGACGAAATTTCCACAAAAAAATCAGAATGGTTCCTTCTACCACTACAAATAGTGCGGTGGCAATTGTCACCATAATATTAAAAAAACCGTCTACTAAAGGCGCTTGTTGCGATGCTTGTTCCGGTAGTAGACTGTGGTGTTGACCAACCCAAAGACTGAAGAGTGTGATTACTACTCCAGCAACTAAGGTTAACAGCGAAACAGGAATTTGTTGCATATATACCTGCTCTTTAACACGGTGTTCAAGGTGTGATTCTCGCCTGTTGTAAAGTAGTACATTGCATCCTGTGCTTTCGATGCATACGTCACACCAAAGAAGAGAATTTTTAGGTTTGTGTCTAGATAAGTAGCTGTTACAATTTTCGTACTTATTTTGGTTTACACCTTTATCAGGCAACTTTGTCTAACTATTTTATTTTCTATGTTTCTAATAAATAATAGGGGGAATTTAATCATGTTTTAATTTATGTTCCCCCAGCAATTCTGAGACTATATATTTATTCCTATTTTCCAGGATAGTTCCGCGTGTAGAGAAGTTTGATTGTTGATGGTTAACTGTTTGCCTAAAAAATGATGAGGCTATCTTAGCAGCAAGCTTTAAGTTGTTAACTACTAACAATTTGCGATTTACGGATTTGTTTACCGTGAACTTTTTGTAGAGTTACTGTAAATAACTAATCTTCCCCTCTGGTATTCTTGCTACGTTGATTACATTTTGAGATAAACAGTATTTCCTCTCACAAACATACCTCTCTTCTATCCAAATACCTAGTTATTTAATGCGGCATGGGTGTAGCAGTTCTTAGAACAAATTTTTGCACATGCTTCACAACCAATACAGTTTTCTGGATGAGCAACTGTCATTACTTTCTTTTCAATTTCATCATCGTCTTCATCTTCTACAAATTCTCCTTCTTCATTCATCGCCTTTAGTTCCAGCACATTATGTCCACAGATTTTGAAGCATCTGCCACAACCAATACATTTATCTTGGTCGATTGATTCAATAAATTTTGGTGTCCAAGTTTTTCCACCAAATGTCAATCCTGTTAATACTGCCATGTACGTACCTTCTGCAATTTTGTTGACGAATATATTTGCGCTTTACGCTCATCCTAATATAACTTTTATTTTATTTTTTTAATGTTCTACTTTAACCTTTTACTTCGTCAAAATTCTATAACTTATACAAAATTCAGCTTGTTTTTTGTAATCAAAATAATAGATGAAATTAATTACCAATAATATTTTTTTAGACATGATTAGCAAAATACAATCAGACAAGAGGTGTACTGATAATACATCCAAATTAAAAGGGAATGGAGTTAGGGAAAATAGGGTTAGGGAGGTTTTCTTGTAACTCTCAAAAATGATGATACTTGTTTGCATTAAAAGGGAACAAGGTTCCTCATGCAGCAGATCACAAATCCTCGTTAACGAGAATTCGTGGGGATAGCTTCTGCCTCCTGCCCTCTTAAGCCTTTTTCAGCCATTTGTCATACAAATTATGGTAAAAATTTCATCCAAAATATGAGTGAGAAATAAAAAAGTGTAAACTAATTGACAGAATAATAAGAATTGTTAAAGATTAATATTATTAATAATCCAATTTAAATTTCCTAACTTCTATTTTGAAATGTTAGTGATAACAGATAATTTCAGTAAGAGTTTTTATTAAGTGAAAGAAATTCGGTAATTACCGTACAAAAAAACAAAGAAATGGTATGAACGCTCATGATGAACACATTTCTGGAAAAAATTATGAAATTTATAGATAATCAAGATTTGATGGCTCGGTCGGGTTAAAAGCTGTAAATAGCTTGTAATTGGATGGTCTGTCTGAGTATGGATGTGGGTGGTTAGTACAGCAATCATGTATTGCTGGTAAAAGTAAGAATGTGGTGGTGAGTAGTGCATAGAAAGGACGCATCCAGGGGAGACTAGAGCCAAACATCTCAACGAATATAGTGGCAATAGCCTTATGCCTTATACAATTCCTAATAACAGTTGCGTTGGATGTGATAATTGCCGTCCTCAATGTCCTACAGGTGCTATCAAAATCGAAAACGATGAATACTGGATTGATCCGAGTCTTTGTAACAATTGCGAGGGTTATTATCCAGAACCTCAATGTGTGGTAGCCTGTCCTACCAACTCTCCCATACCTTGGCAAGCAAAAAGGGGAAGGTGTAGAGTTGAACCAAGAGAGGTGACTAATCCAGACTTGTTTTCTAATGGCAAGAGCAACCCCTTTGCTTCGGCAATTGTCATTTGGGAAGCTTGCAATGTGCTGGCACAACGCACGTCACTGCCTTGGGAAATAGACGAACAAGGAAATTTGTGTTATCGTCGCCAAGTCTACCAAGGTAAGGGAGCGATCGCCTTTCATGTTCTTGCATCAGCAGAGCCAAGCACATCTATTACTGGGATGCCGCAAAAACTAGTAACAGATTTAGGAGCAATTGAGGCACTCGATATTAGAAATGCTTGTATCCATTTGATTTTTGCAGCTTATGCTACAAGTTTGGATCGGCCTTGGGAGCAAGAGTTTGCAATTGATGAACGCCAACTAGAGAAATATTTGGGTTTAGAGAAACGCAAAGATTTGAGCAAAGCTGTCAAGCTGGCTTTAATGAAAAACTTAGTACAGCAAGCTTGCTCACTCATTATTTCTATTGACTGGCCTCAACAAGGGCAAGTCAAGGGGTTTTCTGTAACAAAAAGTCGTTTGTGGGAGTTAGTGTCAATTCAGCACCACTTTCAAGAAGACGAACTTGGTTGTAAATATCTGGTTGGCTTAACCTTTAAAGTTAGAGCAGGTATCTGGACACAACACTTCTTAAATAAACAGGGATGCAAGGAAAGAAGCGCGTTTTATCAATATGGGAGTCTGCCAAAATCCTTGTTAACTACAGTCATGAGTATTTGGCAGCAACACGAAGGTGCAGCACGATTGATGCTGTGGTTGCTGTTTAAAACCAAAATGGGTAAAGAGCAACGCATTACCGTTCCTACCTTAATGCGGGTTGCCTACGGTGAAGAAAAAATTACCTTAGCATTTAGGCAAAGAGAGGAACGCAAACGATTGCTACGGACTTTTGAGCATGATTTAGAAGTCCTCAATCATTATGGAATGAAACCCTGTTTTGACCCAGTTACTTACCCAGCTGCCATACAACCTTTGTGGGCTAAGTTAGTCGATATTCCCGAAGATCCAGATGAGGCACTGGAATTTTGGATGAATGACGGTGGCAACACCTCGCGGCTTACAGATATAGGCCCTCGTGGCAAGTGGAATCTCCTGATGAATGCCCGCATTTTGGCTTTCGATCTGCCTCCAGACTGGGAACAGCACATTGCAGACTCAGAAAAAAAGCAACAGCGAACCGCAAAAAACAAAAGAAAGTCAAAAACCACAAGTGATTTGATTGGCGAACAGATTTTGCGAGCGCGAAAAAATCTTAATCTCTCCCAAAGAGAACTGGCAAAGCTAGCAGGTAAAAGTCAAAGCTGGATTCGTGATATTGAAAAAGGTCGCCTGAAAGTCAAATTAGAAGACCAAGTTGTATTGCGTAAAGTTTTGGGTATTGCTTAATTGGATTTTCAAAACAAAGCAACTATATTTTGGTTGCTTACCTCCAGGGTCATCACCGTGATTTTTTTCTTAACTTACACTTTCAATGCGATCGCTGCCCAATATAAATTCACTTCCAAAAGAATATGCAGCTTGCCCAAAACTTATCTATATTGATAGTGATGGTGATTGTGCCGATGCGATCGCGTATTTATTTCACAGAACATTAATGAGCGAATATTTCTATCAAAAGTATTATTAATAATATTCAATCATAATTATTTAGATATCAGAATAATTTCTACAAATGTATACATTTATCTGCGATCGCGAAGTATGGGGTGTATGTATAGATGTATAGTGCAAGAAATACTAAGTTCTGATTACATTTGTTGATAGGTTTTCCTCTACACCCGTTTTTCTAACTCTAGAACTTAGCACAGAGGTTGGTAGCGGAGGATAATATGCAGCATATATATGATGAATCTTTTGAAAGTATAGTCCGAGACGTTCATGTCGGTGAACAGCAAGAAGAATATTACCCAGTTAAATTGATAACGAGTAAAGGTGGCATACACTGCCGTTACTACCCAGTCAAAGATACCGAACAGGCGGTGATTTGGGTTGGTGGTGTGGGTGGTGACTGGGATACACCTGCTCGTGGGGTTTACCCGTTGCTTTGTCAGCAGCTAACTAAAGAAGGGATAGCTTCTTTGAGAGTACGCTATCGCTATCCAGCAGAACTCGAAGAGTCAGTTTTAGATGTTTTAGCTGGTATTAACTATTTACATGACGAGGGGATACAAAATTTTGCCTTAGTGGGACACTCTTTTGGTGGTGCAGTGGTAATTAAAGCTGCTGTTCAAGCTCCAGATGTTCGTACTGTAGTTACTATTGCTACCCAAGTCTATGGCACAGAAACAGTTGCCGATCTAGCTACGCGATGTTCGCTCCTGCTGTTACATGGTACAGATGATCGGGTACTGCCTCCTGATTGTTCGCAACGTGTCTATCAACTTGCTCTGCAACCCAAGCGTATTATTTTATATCCCAATGCCGATCATTGCTTAGATCAAGTGGCTGATGAAGTTACTCAAGTTATTCGGGATTGGATTGTTGAACAGTTAAATCGTTCTTCAACAAAGGTACTTTAGTTTTAATTACCAAAGAAAACGCTCAAGGCGATCGCACAGCCCGGCGATGCAGTAGTCTGATACTTCAAGGTTTAACCTCTAAGTCTCCTACCCACATCAGCAAACCAGGGGTGTTTTTGTCGTTAGCATAGGCTGGACGAACCTGATCGTACACATCAGGGTGCTGCTGGGCTAGTTCATCTTCGCTTAAATTGGCACTGAGCATAGTGCCATCCTTCATTTTGACTGAGTATTTTAGCCCGTCTTTGCCATTAGTGATGACAACTATGCGATCGCGCATAACCAAACTAGTTATAGTGGCAGGTTCCTCAGCCCTGATTGCAGTTGAGAAAAGGAGATTTCCTAAAAGCATGAGGAGAGCAACTACAGGATAGTAACGCATATTCATCCTCCATCAGTACTAACTGCTTCTATTAGTGTAAGTAGAACGACTTGAAAAAACCAAACTATGTGAATTAATGTAAAAACGTTGGCATCCAGTTCGTAGTGAGGACTTTAGTCACTATTGGAGGACTAAAGTCCTTACTACAAACCTTTAATTATTTACCTTGTTCTACTTATCGCTTTAGTAAATCAGCACAATATAGGACTTATATTTGATTTTTTAAAAAAATGTAGGGTGTGTGATTGCGGAGTGTAACGCACCGTTTTCAAGGGTTGGGTGCTTATAAATGAAAAAACATTTGTTATTAACTGATATCAAAATTTCTGAAATACGAAATATTGCATTCATATTTATGAAATTTAGATTACGTAATTAACCTGGAAATATATATTTAGTGGAATTAAATTTTAATTAGGGTGATCGGATTTAGAATCGGAAGCTATAACCGATCCCATCAATACTGCAATTTCAGATTAATCTAAAATTTTAGGAGCCAATTATGAGTCATTTATTTGACCTAGAAATTGCGAAACTGGAATCTCTTGGTCTGTGTAAAGAAATTAGCAATGATGAGAGCGAGATAGTTGCAGGTGGAATGTTTGGGCCATTTTTTGTCGCACCCCCGATAGGTTGGTTTGGTATATATCCAACTCCGGGTATTACTAAGCCGAATGAAAATACCAAAACTACTGTAAAAGAGGGTGATGGCTGGGTGAGTTATACAATTGAAAGCCACGAAAAAGAGGAACATACCTATACCTTCCCATAACTTACTCACTGCTAGAAGGCAGTCTCTATGAACCAAGTTTCACAAGCCTTGCATGAAAATCCTCTTCTATATTCCCCCAACCCCATTTTCAAGCTAGATGGCAGATGACAGAAGGAAATAGGGTTCTGTTTGAGAGTTAATTTTTAAGATCCAAAGGTGTGTTAACTTAAGCACACCTTTTTCTGGTAACAAAATTTTTACAAGTCAAAGTTGACATTTAAGCAATTGCTTATATATTATTAGAGGTATAGTTAAGTAAATACTTAAATATTTGGTTTACCTCAATGAGTAGACCTGCTGCCAGTGCCGATGTCTTTGTTGCGATCGCAGATCCAACTCGACGAGCGCTATTGGATCGGTTGCGTCTTGGAGAGCAACCAGTGAAAGAGTTAGCAGAACCATTTGCTATGAGCTTGCCAGCTATTTCTCAGCATTTGCAAGTTCTCTGTGAAGCAGGTTTAGTAGAAATGCGGAAATCAGGGCGACAGCGTCTGTATCGATTAAATCCAGAACCACTGAAGCAGATATCCAACTGGATTGTTCATTACGAGCAGTTCTGGCAAGAAAAACTAGATGCCCTTGGCGACTATTTGGAGGAAAATCAATGCTCCGAAACTTGAAGAAGGAAATTTTCTATCCCTATCCTCCTCAAAGAGTTTGGCAGGTACTTACTAACAGCCAAGTACTAGCGACATGGCTGATGGAAAACGACTTTGAGCCGCGTATCGGACATAAATTTCGGTTTTTATGCCCGCCACTGCCGGGGCTAGACGGAAGCATTAGTTGTGAGGTGATTGAACTAGACGAGCCAAAGCGGCTTTCTTACACTTGGCAGGATAGTATGATGTGCCAACCTTCAATTGTGACTTGGACGCTCAAACCTGTAGATGGAGGTACACGAGTGCAACTTGAGCATAAAGGTTTAAGGCAAGAATTTATTGGTGTAGGTGAGCCAATGCGCTATTCTCAAGCATGGCAGGGTCAATTTATGCATGAATCTACAGCAGTAACTCAGACTCTAGCACCAAATGCTCGCAGTATAGTGTTACCGTCAATACCCGTTGGTATGTATGTGGCGCTAGATAGTGTAATTCTTAATTCCTTTATTAATGGAGGGTGGGACTACAAACTTAGTGAGAAAATGCCACAAGTTCTAGTTAGTCTTGCTATTAACAATTAATAACAGATGAATAGGATAAAAAATGAATGACGCCAGCGAAAGACTACTTGCCTTGGCGCAAAAAAATGCGGCTAGCTACCTAGTTAATCCAAAAGCTAAAGCAATTGGAATCGCTGGTTCTGTTGCTCGTGGACAAGCCGATGTCTACTCAGATATTGATATGAGTATTTATTATGATGAACTACCAACAGATGAAGAATTGAAAGCAACTTATGAACAAAATCAAGGATCAGATTATAGACTTCATGCTAGCGATTACCAAGCAGGATACATAGTCGAACAATACTTTGTTCAAGGCGTTAAATGTGATTTTGGTCATATCACCATTGAGTGTTGTGAGCGTGACATAGACAAGTTGCTGGAGGAGTGTAACCCTGACGAGCTTTTGCTAAATATGCTAGCTGGCATCGTTGATATGGTGCCATTACATAATGGTGAACTACTTGCACAATGGCAGAGAAAGGTAGCCAATTATCCCGATAAATTAGCTCAAGCAATGGTGAAAAAGCATTTGCATTTTCGTGCTTTGTGGGTGCTACAACTTTACGGAATAGAAAGAAATGACGTGCTTTTTCTGACTGATGAATTATTGAATGGAGTAAAGAATATTATTGGTGTACTGTTAGGATTAAATCGCTTGTATCATCCTGTCAATGCTGTTCCATTTAAAGGGATGAATAAGTTTATTAATAAAATGGCGATCGCTCCCCATCAACTTTCATTTCGTCTCCAGCAGATTTTTCTTGAAGAACCACAAATAGCGGTTATATATCTTGGTGAATTGATAGAGGAAATATTTGTTTTAGTGGAAAAGCATATGCCAGAGGTGGATACAACAGAAGCTCGATACAATTACAAACTCTGGTCAGAGAAATTTCATCTATAAGCAATTAAATATATATGGTTGAACAAACTTTTATTAATACAAACACTCAACAATGGCTAGAACTTAAGCAATTTCCAGGAACACAAATTCTGCCACTAGCTGAACCTGTAGCGGAAGGTTCTATTCATAGATTACGTATGCTTGCCGACACAGTAATTCCATCTCATTACCATCCCTGTGATGAATATGTCTATGTCTTGGATGGAATTATTGAAACAGGTGGACGTGAATGTAAAAAAGGAACATTCTGGTTTATACCTGCTAATACTAGAAATGGCCCTCATAAAGCAATTACAGACGTAGAAATCATCACCATTCGCCTCGGAGCAATGGGAAGATTTGAACAGCTATAAAATTGACAAACTTTCTAGGAAAATTCCCAGTTAAAAATATTTAATTTTTGGAAACTAAAAATATGAATTCTCCTACTCATTCCAATATACCAATTATTATTCAGCCTTCAGAAAGAGGAGAGCGAGCTTTAGACATTTATTCTCGCTTACTTGCAGAACGAATTGTTTTTTTGAGAGGAGAAGTGACAGAGGAAACAGCTAATTTAATTGTTGCACAATTACTGTTTTTGGATGCTGAAGATGCAGAGCAAGATATTTCATTATTTATCAACAGCCCTGGCGGAGCAATAACGGCTGGTATGGCTATTTACGATACTATGAATCAAATTCGCGCTCAAGTATCTACTGTCTGTGTTGGTGTGGCTGCATCAATGGGAGCATTTTTACTTTCTTCTGGAGTTAAAGGTAAAAGATATGCTTTACCAAATGCTCGAATTATGATTCATCAACCTTCAGGAGGCGCTGAAGGGAAGGCAACAGATATTGAGATAGCAGCTAAAGAAATTTTGTATTTCCGAGAATTAATTAATAGAATCCTAGCAGCTAATACTGGGCAATCAATAGAAAAGATTGAAATGGATTCAGAACGTGACTTTTTTATGAGTGCGGAACAAGCTAAAGATTACGGCTTAATTGACAACATCATTTTGAAAACACCAAGGTATGCTCATTAGTCATTAGTCATTGGTCATTGGTCATTAGTCATTAGTAGGGGTGGGTTTTGTTGATAATCTTGCCGTTCAAACTGATAATTTATCTTCTAAACCCGCCCGTGCAATTCAGTAGGGGAGCTAGTGCGTTGGGGAGGCAGCGCGCCCTTGGGGTTCCCCCGGTTGTAGCACCTGGCGTCGGGTTAAGCGCGTCGAGTGCGACTGGCGTCACCTGGCGTTGTGTTACGGCTATGCAAGGATTTGAGAGTTTAAGAGAATGAGAATTAGCCGTAACGCACCGCATGATTGTAGTTGTTTATAATATCATGTCCAGCTAATCAAACTGAATAAAAATGTTTGCTCGTAGTGAGGATTAAAGTCCTCAAGCCAGGACTGAAGTCCTGACTACAAACTATCTATTATGGGTAATTTGGCGGACATCATATAAAGCATCTTTTGGAGGAATAATTATGAAAATTTTAATAATTGGCGGCACCAATTTTATTGGCCCGTCTGTAGTTTCTCAACTTGTGAAAATGGGGCATGAGATAACAGTATTTCACCGAGGGAAAACAACAGCTAAATTGCCATCAAATGTGCATGAAATTTTGGGCGATCGCTCCCAATTTCTCAACACGAAAAGTGAGTTGGAGCGGCTTTCGCCCGATGTCGTATTAGATATGGTTGCATATACCGAGCAAGATGCACAAATCCTAGTAAATACATTTGAGGGGATTACTCAACGTGTAGTTGTAATTAGCAGTATGGATGTGTACCGTGCCTATGGGGTGATTTTAGGTAGAGAATCTGATATCGTACCAGTACCGCTAACCGAAGATTCGCCTTTACGTTCTTCACTATATCCATTTCGGGAAATGCCCAATAGGCCTCTTAATGCACCGATAGATTACGAAAAAATTTTGGTGGAACGAGTGGTGATGGGCAACTCTAACTTACCAGGGACAATTGTACGATTGCCAATGGTTTACGGCGCTAAAGATCCACTACATCGTTTGTTTCCTTACTTACAACGCATGGATGAAAATCGCCCTGTTATTGTCGTACCAGAGACGATTGCTAGATGGCGCGGTTCTTATGGATATGTAGAGAATGTGGCATATGCGATCGCCTTAGCAGCCACACAGGAAACGGCGGCAGGACATATTTATCATGTTGCTGATGCAGAAGTACTGAGTGAGACGGAACGCATTGCTAAAGTCAAGGAATTAGCAGGATGGCAAGGCAGAGTTGTTGTTGTGCCTCTAGAGCATTTGCCCGCAGATTGGCAATTGCCTTTGAATCCAGAGCAAGACTGGTTTGTAGACACAACTCGTATTCGTCAAGAACTGGGATACAGCGAAATTGTGCCACTTGCTCAGGCACTGCGACAAACTATTGACTGGCAAAGAAGCCATCCACCGGAACAAGCAAAGCAATTCGCTGCACCTTGGCTGCTGGATTATGAAACGGAAGATAAAATTTTGAGCAAGGAGTTGGTATGAGTCTTTTTTGTCTAGTTCACGCCGCTTGTCAAGGAGCGTGGGCTTGGGATCTAGTTATTCCCTATTTGCAGGCGCAAGGGCATAAGGCGGTGGCAATGGATTTACCTATTGAAAATCCTTCCGCTACTCTATCAGATTTTGCAGAAGCTGTGATGCGATCGCTTCCACCAGATGAAAACGATGTGATACTTGTGGGAACCTCGATGGCTGGTACTGTGATTCCCCTTGTTGCCAACCAGTGTTCAGTCCGTAAGCTGGTATTTCTTGCTGCACTAATCCCATACCCAGGTATGAATATAATTGAACAAACTTATGAAGATATTCCTCCTGAGATGGTAAAGGCAGCAGGTTATGAGCTACCAGAAGCCAGTAAACTTGAGCAGGTGCGTGACGAGCCTGATATATTTAATCCGGCTTCGCTAGGGAAAAACTTTGAAGATGAAGCAGTAGCGATGGAATTTTTCTTTCATGACTGCAATCCTGATGTAGCGAGTTGGGCAATATCTAAGATGCGAAATCATCTATCATCTGCATCTATAACAGAGGTTTTTCCCTTGCCAGCTTTACCTGATGTAGAATCTATCTATATTGTCTGTACTGAAGATAGAATAATTTCCCCTACATGGTCTAGATATGCTGCACGTAAACGTCTAGGAGTGGATGCGATAGAATTACCCGCAGGACATTGCCCTTACTTGTCTCGTCCTACTCAACTTGCTGATATTCTACTGACTTTGTGTTAATCCTTTGTGTAAACAAATCCCCCTGCAATACCACGCTCGCGATCGCGTAGTCTGACATCTGGCTCAATCTCAAATCCACAGGGTAACTCTGTTGCCCAACAAAGTTCTTTATTTTGGGGATAAAAGTAAACAATATCGTTAACTCGTCTTTGGATCACCGGAACTCTTTGCATTGCTGGAGGCAACAACCACTGAGATGTTGCATGAGTTTGAGTGAAGATGGTAAGAACAGCAGCTATGAAGACAAGTGAAAAAGCGATCGCACTTCGCTGAGAATATCTAAACACAATTGATACGATCTGCGACAACAACGACTGAGCATACATGGCAATTAATAGGGATGGAATCAAAAGAAGATAAGGCAGAGCAAATCGAAAGAAGGGAGCAGTCATCATTAAAAACAGGAAACCAACGACTTCGATTGCCACAATCCAGTACTTGCCTTTAATTGGAATTTTGCGAAATGATTTGAAGGTCATAATCATCCCTACGATAGTTGCAATTATCAGTGCTACCATTGCCTGATTGGGGCGCTCAGAGTTTAGCCAAGTTAACAGTAGCCATAGCCAACGATTTCTTCCCTCTGGAGGCTTACCGTACCAGTTGCTCCAACCGTGGGTTCCCTGCGCGACTTGATCGATATTTTCTGCATCAGGCAACCAAGGTAAATCCAGACATAAGATAGAAGAAGGATACAATGGACAGCCAGATGTTTTGATTCCCGCAGCTAACATGGGAGCAAGTAACACCAAAGCGATCGCGCCACCAATGCAAAGTTTTTGGATTGAGCGCCGATGGTGAACTGCATAAAATAAACTCGTCACAAGCATGAGGGGCATGGCTGTTAGCTTGATTGTTAAAGCTCCTACCGATAGAATTAGCGGTACTGCTTGAGCGTTATAATTGTGTAAACTTTGTGAATCCGGTAAGATTGGTGACTGAAGATTTGTTACTACCAAAATTGCCCAACAGACAATGCCTATTAACAATCCCGTAGGCAAATCTGGAGATGGAGAAATCAAGATTTCTCGAAAAAGGGTATATAACAGTGTAAAGGGTAACATCAACCCCAGAAAGACGATCACAAACCAATCGCTAAACAATGCTTTTCCTGCGATGCTGTGCCTTAGACAAACTAAAAAATGTAATATTGCTAGCAAGAAAACAAATCCATTGGTGACAGCGCTTACCCGTGCCTCCAAACTAGCTGGATTGAACGGAGCTGCCAGTGCAAACCACGATGAGGTAAAGCCCAAATTACTGAAAATTAATGCGACACCCGTGACTGTTCCGTAATTATGTAGCCATTGAATTACTGAATAGTGGTAAAGCCCTGTATCAATCCAAGTAACTTGCTGATTTGTGAAAGCAGCCACAGCGATCGCTAATCCGATGTAGCTCAGAACTAGTTGCCAGGATGACACCTTCAACAAAGCTCCTACTTCAGTACGGGTGCGTTTGGATATAAATGATATGCCACAAAGAGTGACTACAACTAGTATGCCAATCAGAGAAGATAATGGTAAAACTAGAGAAACTGCTAGCAAACAAATAGAGAGTGCAATCATGCCTAACCATTCAGCAGCCATTAGGCGATCGCCAACTCTGACAAAAAAATTTTCCCCTAAGCAATTTAACAACGCAATTCCAATTACACTACAACTGATGAGCAAAACAGTCCAACTAGCAATGAAATACAGCATAGGCAAAAACTGTTAGTTTAAAGTCAAGGAGTCTGAATCCAGAAGTAGAGAAACCGTTTACCGTAACCACTCTTCTAGAATTTAAGCTTGACTTTATAAGTCATTTCTAAAGGAATTAAAACTCAAGCAGTCCAAATCCCCTTTTTCTCTTTCCCTGGCTGGCAGCCCAGGAAAGCATTTATTGAGGCTCTGCCTGGTGAAGAGGAGGTGGAGCCTAACAGTTTTCATCACCATGCAGAGCTTGGTAATGAGAACAAAATTAATTACATATTCTCTGTACTGTTCCCTGTCCCCTCAAGCTTGTTTCCTTGCCTCTACCCGTAAATTTAATTTTGCCTAAGCACCTATCAAATAGAGTCTTAATATACTGCTATGGAAAATAGTCAAACTGATAGTAAGAATAGATTTTTAAATCTATGTCTAAAAAGTCAAACTAATTTTACAATTTTACTGGTTTCCATTTTCTTTATTTTAAGTTTTATTGGTTTATTTCATCATGAAATGTGGCGAGATGAGCTACAAGCGTGGCTGATAGCTAGAGATAGTTCATCTCTGATTGATGTATACAACAATTTAAAATATGAAGGGCATCCAGGATTATGGCACAGTCTTTTATATATAATCACTCGCTTCACAAATAACCCAATAGGAATGCAGTTTTTGCATTTACTGATTGCTACGCTTGTTATTTATATTTTTGTACAATACTCACCTTTTACTCGTATACAAAAAATATTATTTACGTTCGGATATTTTCCTTTTTTTGAATATAACTTAATCAGTAGAAACTATAACTTAGGAATTCTTTTTCTTGTTCTGTTTTGTTATTTGTTCCCTAAACGTTACCATAGTTATTTATGGTTAGCAATTTTGATGGCGTTAATGTTAAATACAAATGTTTATATAATGATTATTGCTTTGTCTTTAGCATTAACATTAGTAATTGAATATATCTTTGATCAGAATCTAAGGAATGCTTATTTTCATAACAAGAGAAATATAATTTTTAGCATAACTATATTTTTTCTAGGACTAATAATTTCTCTGAGTCAACTAATAAGAACAACTACAATCACAAGTCAATCACCAGCAAGCAATACAATTGTCCTTACACAATTTGATTTATTAATTAACAGTATCAAAAAACTCGCTGGAATAGTTGCATTAATTGCAAAAAGCTACATCCCCATACCACAATTTTTTAATTTTCAATTTTGGAATACTAGTATCTTCCCATCTGGGATATCTCTAATATTGTCAATAATTTTGTTATGCTTGGCTATATGTATTTTTATCCGAAAACCACTTATACTTTTGCTTTATCTTTCTGGAACATTTGGCATTCTTTTGTTTGCTTATCTGAAAATTAGAGGAGTATTAAGGCATCATGGACATCTATTTATATTATTTATAGCTTGTTTATGGCTTTGCAATTATTACAGTAATTCTAATTGGTTATATTCAAGGTTTCAAAGATTTATTAACTTTTGGTATAAACAAAAAGATAAATTGATAACTAGTATCTTGTTACTGCATCTTTTTGCAGGAATATTTGCATTCAGCATGGATTTGGTTTATCCATTTTCTGCCAGCAAAGAAGCAGCTAACTTTATTATTAGTAACCAGTTAAATAATAATGTAATTGTTGGCAGTAAAGATTACATAATGTCTCCTCTTGCTGCTCTCCTAAATAGAAAAATTTATTACCCTCAAATGAATGGCTTTAGTAGTTTTGTTGATTGGGGTAAAAGAAAAGATGTCAAGTCGCAAAGAGTAATTGAAGAAGTTAATAACTTTGTCGCTCAAACAAACAATCAGATTCTATTAATTCTAGATTCTCCATTGAACACCGAACCGCCTACCCTTCGGATATCTCAACTCAAAAGCTTTAGTAAAAACCTTGTTGGCGATGAAAAATATTATTTGTATTTAGTGCAAAAAAAGTAAACTCTATATGGCAAACTTAGAACACACGCATGGGAGCCTGATCAAAAGCTCGTGCCATAGCATACCATGCTAGTTTACGCTCCATTTGAGCATCAAGTGGCAAAGGACGAACTGTTTCACCATCTTTGCGAAATTTTTGATCCCGCAGCCAGGTATAGCGATCGCTTAATCCCCAAGTCAAGACAGCAATGACTGCTGTTTCATCCAAAACTACCGACAGATAATCTTCATAGATTTTGGCAACCAGGCGATCGCGTACCAAAATATTTTTAGGTAGCATATTTTCTGCTACATCTAGTTCGGTAATTATGATTTTTAAACCAAGATCAGCAACATTTTTCAAAAAAGCCTTTAGCTTTTTAGCGTTAAAGGGAGCTTCTCCTTCTAAGTGAGCTTGAATACCAAGAGCCTGCACTGGTGTTCCTTGAGACTTCAAGCGCTCTAGCAACTTTAAAACAGCAGTTCTCTTTGCTTCATCACCAGGAGTGTCGTATTCCAATCCATAATCGTTATAAACTAACAACGCCTTTGGATCTGCTTGTGCTGCCATACGAAAGGCAAAGTCGATATAATTTAGCCCTAAAAACTTCAGCCACGGCGTATTTCGCAAGCCATCAGCTCGCCCGTGTTCAGGAAAAACTGCCTCGTTAACCACATCCCATGAGTGAATTTTCCCAGCATAATGCCCAACAACTGTTGTAATATGTTTCAGCATTATCTGCTCGGCGTTTCGGTTATTGACTATAGCCTTGAACCATTGCGGTAAACTTTCGTGCCATACCAAAGTGTGTCCACGCAAAAGCATCTTATTAGTACTGGCAAAGTGAGCTAGCCAATCACTGCGAGTAAAATCAAAACTGTTAAAGCTAGGGCGAAGTGCTTTCCACTTCAGCTCATTTTCTGGCACCAGCATGGCGCATTCTTGAGCAAACTTCGTTGCAAACTTTGTATCTAAGCAGAGTGTAGATGTTTGAGTAGCTGCCCCATAAATTAATCCTTTTGCTGCCGCTCGTTTACGCAAGGGAGTATTCTCCACTACTGAAAAATCTTTATTCTTTTGAGCAGTCACTTGAATCGGATTGTTTTGGTGCCTATATCCACTAGCGATCGCCAAGGCATCTGTTCCGGCAAAAGTACTCATGCCCAATAGAAAGTGGCGCCGCTTGAGCGAAACTCGTTTTTTTGTCACTGCAATTCCTACCGACTACGACTTTTCAATCTTAGAGAATATTTAACTTGATCATGACAAAAAGAATTCTAGATATCTATATTTCTCGATATTCCGTATTACTAAACCTTGCTTTTGTTTAACCTAAACATAATCTTTGTTAACCTAAATATAACCAAAAAATGTAAATTAATAATATTGAGGTAGCATTAAAACCTAAAATACTTGCTAGGCAAGGATATTTTCTAAAATCAACACTGACAACTCTCTTGGCAACTTCTATATCTGTACAATGTAGCTTGTAAGATGTTTAAAAAATTCTAATATTGCTGTTGTATTTTTTTGTACAATTATTTTTAAATTATTAAATATTTATACTTAAGAAAATGGCAAAAATTGCTATAAACGGTAAATTTTATACTATTGATTATCAATAAAATTGATACTTAATTTTTAAGCTATAAAAAATATTGAGATCACAATTAAATATAAATTTTCTATAAAGAAGTTAATTATATTATTTGTTAGATTTAGTCATATTTACATAAACAATTTTGCTCATAGATTATAGAATTCATAGTAGTTTCTCTACCAAAAAATACTTCTATTACTTTTAAATGAGCGACAAAGTAATGCTGAGGCTCAAGAACGAAGTTGGTATAAATCATTGTTTTCATCGTTCGTTTGCACGCTCAATTAGACCTTACACAACTAAGTAGTAAAAATGACTTTACCTGCTACAAAATTGGTAATCTCAGTCATTATTCCTGTTCACAATGGAGGTGCTAGCTTTCACCACTGCCTGTCCAGTTTGGCTAATGCCATGCCTGCTCCGGCTGAAATCATAGTTGTAGCTGATGGAGATACAGATGGTTCATGGCTTGTAGCTGAAGAATTTGGCGCCAAGGTGCTGAGAATACCTACATCTGGTGGTCCAGCGAAAGCGCGTAACTTAGGGGCGCGTGCTGCAACAGGTGACATTCTCTTCTTTATAGATGCTGATGTAACCATCACTCCAGATGCTATTGGCAAAGTAGAAAAAGCTTTTATCGATGAGCCAGAATTGGCTGCTTTGATTGGCTCCTATGACGATGCACCTGGTGCGAGCAACTTTTTGTCGCAGTATAAAAACTTGTTCCACCACTACACCCATCAGACAGCAAAAGAGGAAGCATTTACCTTCTGGGGTGCTTGCGGAGCTATTCGGCGTCAAATATTCCTCAACTTAGGAGGCTTCGATGAAAGTTATCGCAGACCTAGCATTGAAGATATAGAGTTAGGCTATCGTTTGAAACAGGCTGGCCACAAAATTCGGCTTTGCAAGGATTTGCAAGTCAAGCATTTAAAGTATTGGGGTGTAATGTCTTTATTAAAAGCTGAATTTTTTTACCGTGCTCTGCCTTGGACGGAATTAATTTGGCGCGATCGCCAGTTGAGTAACGATCTAAATCTAGGGCTAAAAAGTCGCCTAAGTGTAATTTTGACTTATGGGCTTGTAATTTCTCTGCTTGCCGCCTTTTGGTTTCCAGGATTTTTAGCAGCAGCCTTGATACTAGGCTTTTTACTTTTAGCCTTTAATCTCCAAGTTTATCGTTTCTTCCATTGCAAGCGCGGTTTTTGGTTTGCGCTTCGCGTCATTCCGTGGCATTGGCTTTACTACCTATATGGCGGTCTAGCATTTGCAATCGGGACAGCCCGCTACATTTTTTCTGTCAAGTTTGCATAGACCTAGTGTATTGAAAAATACATACTAATTTTAGAAATAATACATTCACAACTGCACCAATAGGAAAATATCAATGGAAAAATATCCTGTTGTCATTATTGGAGCTGGCCCAGCTGGTTTGACTGCTGCCTACCAACTAGTTAAGCAAGGTATTAAATCTATCGTTGTTGAACAAGCTGACAAAGTGGGTGGGATTTCCCGTACAGAGACGTATAAAGGCTATCGCTTTGACATCGGTGGTCATCGCTTTTTCACCAAAGTCACAGAAGTACAACAACTATGGCAGGAAGTTTTAAAAGATGATTTCATCAAAGTCCCTCGTCTGTCGCGGATCTACTATCAGGGTAATTTTTTCAACTATCCCCTTTCTCTTTTCAATACACTATCCAATCTAGGCATCAAACAAAGCTTCTTGATTTTATTGAGCTACCTGAAGGCAAAACTTAAAGCAAGACTACAACCCAAAGCAGAACCTGAAAATTTTGAAGAATGGGTAAGCGATCGCTTTGGTGGTCGTCTCTACGAAATATTCTTTAAAACATATACCGAGAAGGTATGGGGAATTCCTTGCAACCAAATTCGTGCAGATTGGGCAGCACAAAGAATTCAAGGAATGTCGCTCAAAAGAGCAGTTATCAATGCTCTATTCGGAAGTCAAAATGCCAAAAGCTTAATCAAGGAATTTGACTACCCGATTTTAGGGCCGGGAATGATGTGGGAGCGATTTCAAGAAGAAGTAGAAAAAAAAGGTACTCCAGTACTTCTCAACACTCAAGTAACCCGTGTAGAACACCAAGACAATCGCATCAAGAGTATTACAGTTCGGCAAGGAGAGAACACAATCCAATGTTCTGGCGACCACTTCATCTCTAGTATGCCGGTAAGCGCACTCATTCATCGACTTGATCCTCCAGCACCTGACTATGTATTGGAAGCTTCTCGTGGTCTGAAATATCGAGATTTCTTGATTGTGTCGCTGATTATTGATGAAGAAAGCCTATTCCCCGACAACTGGCTTTACATCCACAGCCCAGAATTCAAAGTTGGACGCATTCAGAATTTTAAAAATTGGAGTCCGGCAATGGTACCTGACCAAAGCAAGACTTGCCTGGGGATGGAATACTTCTGTAGCCAGGGTGATGAGATTTGGGAAATGTCTGACAAAGAACTGATTGATTTAGCTAGTCATGAAATTGTTGAATTAGGTTTAGTAAATAAGTTAGGCAATATAGAAGATGGAGTGGTTATCCGACAGCACAAAGCCTATCCAGTATATGACGGAGAATATCGCCAACATCTTCAAGTGATTCAGAATTATTTAGAAACATTTGAAAATTTACAAACTGTTGGTCGTAATGGAATGCACCGATACAATAATCAAGACCATTCGATGCTAACAGGAATGCTTGCTGTCAAAAACATCTTAGGAGAAAACCACGATTTGTGGAATGTTAATACAGAACGTTCTTACTACGAAGAGTTTACCAAACAGGAATGGCAGTCAAAAAACCCTTCTATAGACAATAAAAACTACCTAACTGTATTAGAGGTCAATAGCCAGAGTCAAAATCAGGATAATAACACTCCAGAACAAGAGCTTGTCAGCCAGTCTCCAAAGAAGTAATTGCTTCAAAAAAATACTCTAATCGGTTGCTGGTTTGAAATATTCTTTAAAAGAACCAGCACTCGATTACAGAGTAAGCAAAAGTTTAAAGTAGAATTATTTCTTAACTAAAAAGCTTATTTACAGAAATATGAGCAGTCTAAATTCTCACAACAAAGATAGACTGATAAATGATAAATATAGTCCACTGGTTTCTGTTATCATTCCAGTTTTCAATGATGCTCAACGTCTGCAAATTTGTTTAGAGGCATTAGAAAATCAAACTTACCCAAAACACCTTTACAAGGTCATTGTTGTTGATAACGGTTCAGATCCAGACGAAGATATTGAGGGTGTGGTTGCTAAGTTTGGACAAGCGATCGCTACTTCAGAAAGCCTTCCTGGATCCTATGCAGCTCGCAATAAAGGAATATCTTTAGTACAAGGAGATGTAATTGCTTTTACTGATGCCGATTGCATACCTGCTCAAGATTGGATTGAAAAGGGTGTGAAACACTTATTAGAAACACCGAACTGTGGATTAGTAGCAGGTAAGATTGAAACTATATTCAAAGATAAAGAGCAAGCAACGCCTGTAGAACTTTTTGAAAGTATTACAGCTTTTCCTCAAAAGCAACTTTTAGAAGAGCGTCACTATGGAGCAACAGCAAATGTTTTTACATTTAAAAGTGTTCTAGATCGGGTAGGAATTTTTGATGCTCGCTTGAAATCACATGGAGATGTTAATTGGGGTCGCCGGGTTTTTGCCTATGGTTACAAACAAGTTTATGCAGATGATACTTGTGTAGCTCATCCCGCAAGATATTCTTTTACTGAGTTATATAAAAGAACCATTAGACTGGCTGGAGGATTTTATGATTTACAAATTAGGAGTGAACCTTCAGTTTTTAAGCAAAATTTGATATTTTGCAAGAATTTAATTAAGCACTTAATACCACCTTTAATGTGGGTTTACACTGCTTTAATTGACAAAAGACTCAACACAATAGAAGATAAAATGAAGGTTTCTTTAGTTATGTTTTTTGTAAGATATGTATATGCAAAAGAAATAATAATGTTAAAACTAGGAAGTAACTCAGCTAGAGAATAATAATAAAGATAAATCTGCTAATTAAAAAAATATATTAGTTATAAATGTACAAGTTAAGTTGAACATCTTAAAATATGAAAATAGCTTTTATTGTCTGGGAGTTTCCAATTCTATCAGAAACATTTATATTGAATCAAATTGTTGGTTTAATCAAACGGGGACATGAAGTTGATATCTATGCCTGCCAACAGGGTGATATCTCGAAAGTCCATCCAGACGTGAAAAAATATCAATTACTTGAGCGTACTTACTATTTAAATCAAATACCAAAAAATCTTCTGTGGCGGATTATAAAAGGTATTGAATTGTTGTGCGTCAATTCCTACAAAGATCCCTTACTGTATCTGCGATCGCTAAACTTTTTTAAGTATGGCAAAGAAGCGATTTCATTGTGGTTGCTATATACAGCCATACCTTCATTTCAAAAGTCATACGATATCATTCATTGCCAATTTGGAACACAAAGTTTCAGTGGCATGGCATTTCGTCACATGAATGCTCCCAACGCAAAGTTAATTACCACATTTCGCGGACATGATATTAGCAGCTATGTTCAACAGCGTGGCGATCGCATTTACAGCCAACTATTCCGTAGCGGAGACTTTTTTCTTGCCAACTGCGAATTTTTCAGACAGAGGGCGATCGCCCTTGGCTGCCACCCAAATAAAATTGTCGTACATGGTTCGGGAATTGATTGCAGTCGTTTTCGCTTTGCCCCTCGTTATCCCCACCCCGATGGTAAAGTGCGAATTGCCACAACTGGTCGCCTTGTAGAAAAAAAAGGTATAGAGTACAGCATTAGGGCAGTGGCGAAACTAGCAAAAACTAACCCAAATATTGAGTACAACATAATTGGTGATGGCCCTTTAAAACAAGAATTACAGGAATTAATACAGGAATTAGGCGTTAGTCATATAGTCAAGTTACTAGGTCAGAAAAACCAACAAGAACTGATTGAAATTCTCGACAACTCCCATATTTTTATAGCACCTTGTGTCACAGCTAAAGATGGCAACCAAGATGCTCCTGTGAATGTTTTAAAAGAAGCAATGGCAATGGGTTTGCCAGTTGTAAGCACTTTACATGGCGGTGTACCTGAACTAGTAGAAGATGGTGTTTCCGGCTTCTTAGTTCCAGAACGCAACGTAGATGCTTTGGCTGAGAAATTAGATTACCTAATTAACCATTCAGAAATTTGGCCGCAAATGGGCAAATCTGGTCGCACATATGTAGAAAAAAACTATGATATCGAAAAGCTTAACGACGAGCTAGTCAAAATTTATCAGCAACTATTTTACTCAGAAGATTCTCAAAAAAAGTTGTCAGTTCAACCCGCAACTATTTGAATGAGAAGGCAGATGGCAGTTTTGTAGGGTGCTTTATGGACGGTAGTTCTAACACACCGAAACTTCAGGAGCGTGCGCTACGCGACAACACACCCTACCAAAAATTTACATATGGAGTTGCCAATTATGAACGACCCATTAGTTACAATTGTTGTTGTCCCGCGAGAGCGTTTTAGCTGCGCTCGTGAATCACTTGAGAGCATTTACGAACACACAGATTTTCCCTTCCAATTAGTTTACGTAGATGGTAATTCACCTGCTAAGGTTCGGCGTTATTTAGAAGCACAAGCACAGGCTAAGGGATTTCAACTAATTCGGACTAATTATTATCTTTGGCCAAATCATGCCAGAAACTTGGGTTTGCATCAGGTGAAAACCAAGTATGTTGTCTTCATTGATAACGATGTAATTGTTTCTCCAGGTTGGCTGAAAGCTTTGATTGAGTGTGCTGAGGAAACAGAAGCCACAGTTGTCGGGCCTTTAATGTGCCAAAACCTACCCCTACACGAAATTGTACATTTTGCCGGGGGAGAATCGCATATTTGGCTAGATAAAACTGGGGAGCAAGCCAGGCAGCGTCTGCGAGAGAAAATGTACAAACAAGGGCAGTCAGTCAAGGATGTGCGCGAACAACTGCAACGCATCCAAACCGAACTAGCGGAGTTCCACTGCGTACTAGTTCGCACAGCAATATTTGAGCGAATTGGCTTTTTAGATGAAGCGATGCTCAATACCAAAGAGCATCTGGATTTTTGCATGAGTGTCAGGCAAGCAGGTGGTACAGTCTACTTTGAACCTGCTTCTATAGTGACCTATGTTCCAGGGCCACCTTTAGAGTGGACAGACTTACATTACTATATGCTGCGTTGGAGTGATGCTTGGCAGCTTTGTAGCTTACATCGCTTGCGTGACAAATGGAATCTAGCTGAGGATGGATATTTCCAAGCAAAATACAAAAAATTGGGATGGCGGCGACAAATGTCAATTCTGAGTCCTTTAAACCGTCTCCTTAGCTTTGGGTTAAGCAATCACTTGGGCGATCGCATCTTAATTCCTTTAGACAAGATGTTAAATCGCTATCTTACAAATCGTTATGCTAAACAACAAGCTCAAAGGATGCAACAGCAAGCATCTGAGCAGGCACCCCAATCAGTAGCCAGAGCATTATCGCGGACTTGAAATAGAAGTAAAGATTATGGATAATGCCGTGAAAAAGATAAATAAAAGGCATA
This sequence comes from Chlorogloeopsis sp. ULAP01, assembly GCF_030381805.1. Lineage (NCBI taxonomy): Bacteria > Bacillati > Cyanobacteriota > Cyanophyceae > Nostocales > Chlorogloeopsidaceae > Chlorogloeopsis > Chlorogloeopsis sp. ULAP01. The sequence goes on along the minus strand of NZ_JAUDRH010000007.1, from coordinate 107,267 downwards.
AGGACAGATTGCAGACGCTGCCTGAGATAATTTACACGCCAGAAAGTTTGCTCAGGCGTCCTTTGCAATTATTTAGACTAATGTGGCTAGACTTGCTAGCTTCTAGAGAATTGGCTTGGCGACTGATGATCCGAGATATTAGCGCTCAGTATCGTCAGTCAATTCTGGGTTTTGCTTGGGCTTTTTTACCGCCAATTGTGATGGCAGCAGGATTTACTCTGGCAAATGATGCAAAAGTGATTAATGTTGGGGCAACAGATTTTCCTTATCCAGCTTATGTAATGTTTAGCACAGCCTTGTGGCAGACTTTTGTAGAAGCATTAAATGGCCCTGTGCAAGCGGTGACTGTAGCAAAACCAATGTTAGCCAGAGTTAATTTTCCGCGAGAGGCAATTATCTTAGCAAAGCTGGGTGAGGTATTTTTCAATTTTGCGATCAAACTTATTTTGATTGTGGCTTTTTTTATTTGGTTTCGGGTGCCTGTCGGTTGGACAGTTATTTTAGCTCCCGTGGCTTTAATTCATCTGATTCTGCTAGGAACATTAATTGGTACTTTATTATCTCCATTGGGGATACTATATCAGGATGTGTCAAAGGGACTAACAATGGTGACAAGTTTCTGGATTTTCCTAACTCCAGTCATTTATCCTTTACCAGAAAGTGGAACCTTTGGTTTGTTGGTAAAACTCAATCCTGTCACCCCTTTATTGGTAACAACACGGGAATTAGCAACCACTGGCGTGATATCAAATCCTTATGGCTTTTGGATTGTTAGTTTGATTACCTTGGTTGGCTTACTATTAACGTGGGTGGCGTTTCGTTTAGCAATGCCTTTTGTGATTGAGAGGGTAAGTTCATGATCGTAAGTGGAATGAATGATACAGAAACTGCTATTCAATCTACAGATGATGATTTACTTATCTCAGTGGAGAATATTTCTAAAAAGTTTTGTCGGGATTTAAAGCAGTCCTTGTTTTACGGAGTCCAAGATATCGCTACAGAATTGATAGGCGGACGCCGCAAGAGTGATGTACTTAGAGCGGGAGAGTTTTGGGCGCTTAAGGATGTTAGTTTTCAAATCCGGCGGGGAGAGGCGCTAGGCTTGGTAGGAGCGAATGGGGCTGGTAAAAGTACGCTGCTACGAATTATTAGTGGTTTGATTAAGCCGGATACTGGCTCTGTCAAGGTTAGGGGTAGGTTGGCTCCTCTAATTGCCTTAGGAGCTGGATTTAACCCAATCCTTACTGGCAGAGAAAATATTTATGCAAATATGTCAATTTTAGGTTTATCAACAAAAGAAATTAAGGATAAATTTGATGATGTCGTAGAGTTTGCGGAAATTGCGGATGCTATTGATGCACCCGTGCAAACTTATAGTTCTGGCATGGCGGCAAGATTAGGATTTGCTTGTGCTGTTCATATCGAGCCAGAAATTTTGTTAATTGATGAAGTACTTTCTGTCGGAGATATAAAATTTAAAGTCAAGTGTCATAATAAGTTAGCAAAACTCCGAGAAAAAGGCACAGCTTTCGTACTAGTTTCTCATAATTCGCACAGTGTATTAAATATATGTAATCATTCACTTTATCTTTCAAAAGGTAAATTAATTTTAGCCGGAGAAACAGAATCAGTCATTCGGAAATATGAAGAAGACCTTTATTTAAATGGAACGAAAAATGTTTTAGGGGCAATGGTATTGCCAGAAAAACCCGAAACAGAAAGTTTAGGCATAGACATTATCGCCATATATTTTAAGGATGACCAAGGGAATGTGATTGCAGAACCAATGACCGGTGAGTCTGTGACTCTCTGTGTAAAATGCAAATCTTATAAAAAAGTTGATAATGCAAATTTAGGAATTTTAATTAAAGCTTTAGCTGGAGAGAATGAGAAGGTATTATATCTGACTTCAGCTAGTGATAATGAGCTTTTAAAAATATCTCCAGGCATAGTGGAGATTCAAATGCGAATGCCCCACTGTGGTTTAATTCCTGGTGTTTATACTGCCAAAATTTACATCAGAGAAGGGGTACGCTCCTTCGATATAGTTGAATCTTTTAGATTTATTGTGAGAGCTGGTAAAAATATCAGTAAATGTTTGTTTTATCAACCAAGAAACTGGAATGTGATCAGTAATGCCGTCACGGAAACAATACTTGACTAAACAAAGTTAATTAGATCGCATAATTCAAAAAACAAATACCTGCAAAATGAGCAATCCTTTACTGAGCATCATTATCCCAACGCGCGATCGCCCTCACCTACTAACCCGCGCTGTCAAAAGTGCTCTGGAACAAACTGTGGACGATTTAGAAGTTATTGTCGTAGACGATGGTTCAGTACAGCCAGTTAACTTACCACAGGAACCACGGCTACGGCTTTTACGCCTTAATAACTCTCGCGGTGGCGCAGGAGCGCGCAATGTTGGAACCCAAGCGGCACGAAGTCGTTGGATTACATACCTCGACGACGATGATCGCCTCCTTCCCCACATGGCAGAAGTGTCTCTTAAGGCGCTGGCTGAGACAATGCTACCATCGCCTGTAGCTGTTATCTCCGGTATAGAGGTAGTGAATGCCGAAGGACAAGTCATTAACAAACGCCTTCCACCTCCAGTTAGAACAAGAGGCGCTCACTTTTCTCTGGAGGAGCTAGAGCCTGGTAGTTCTTACAACACGAAGCAAACTCTGGTTGTAGAGCGTGAGGTTATTCATCAAATCGGTGGTTGGGATGAGTTATTTCGCTCTCGTGTTCATTCTGAATTATTTTTACGGCTCAACCCAGCCTGTTCAATTATTGGTGTACCTGTAATTACTTACCAACTGTACACTTATGAGGGAAACCGCGTATCTAGCAACCCGTCTCTGCGTCAGGAAAGCTTTCACAGATTGATTGCCAAACATCAAGAGTTATTTCAAGCACATCCCAAGATGTTCGCCAACTTTGTATATGAACACGCCCGGATGTCATACAAACTTGGTCAAAAAGAAGCAGCTTTGTCTAGCTTATTTTGGGCGATGCGGCTAGATCCGCTTCATACCCTCGCCCAAGTTGCTGTACCTTTCAAGGAAAGACTGCACAGATATATTTCCCCTGAACGTATAAGTACATTTAACAAATACAAGTTCTAATGGCACAAGAACTACCCCTGTTTTCAATTATTATCCCCACCTACAATCGCCCAGAGCGACTTGCCACCTGTCTTGAGTCTCTAGTACGCTTGGAATCTCCCCGTAATGGCTTTGAGGTAATTGTAGTTGATGATGGTAGTAAAGTAGCTCTGGAACCTGTAGCTGCTCGTTTCCAAGCACAGCTGAATCTAAAGTTACTAAAGCAAGTTAATGCTGGTCCAGCAAAAGCACGTAATACAGGTGCAGTACAAGCACAAGGTAAATTCTTAGCTTTCACTGACGACGACTGTATGCCTGCACCTGATTGGTTGACAAATTTAGCTGCTCGTTTTGCTATGGCAGAAGATAGCATGATTGGCGGTCAGACTCTCAACGCCCTCCCCGAAAATCTCTATTCCACCGCCAGCCAGGTACTTATTGATTATCTTTATAAATACTACAACACTAGCTCTCATCCGGTCAGCTTCTTTGCCTCCAACAACCTAGCATTGCCAGCAGTTCTCTTCCACGCTCTGGGCGGCTTTGACACTACCTTTCCTTTAGCTGCAGGAGAAGATCGGGAATTTTGCGATCGCTGGTTGCATCACGGTTATCAGATGATTTACGCCCCAGAAGTTCATGTCTATCATGCCCATAAGCTCACACTATCTACATTCTGGCGTCAGCATTTTAACTATGGTCGTGGTGCTTTCTGTTTTCACACTCGCAGATCTCAACGTACCGAAGGACGTATTAAAGTTGAACCATTAAAATTCTATTTTAATTTGTTGGCTCATCCCTTGTTGCAAAAATCAAGCCAGCCAGGAATCTTAGTTTCAGTATTATTTGTAGTATCCCAGGTGGCAAATGTAGCAGGTTTTTTCTGGGAACGATTGACTCAGCCTACACAGCAGTTCAATTGATACCAAGTTGCGTGTAAAGAAATCATCTTTTAATTAAAAGTTAAAGCTTGTCCACGCACGTGTGTATTTAAATTGCCTTTTTCATAAACAATCTGTCCGCCTACAATGGTATAAACAGGCCAACCAGTCAGATCCCAACCTTCAAAAGGACTCCAACCACACTTAGTCAAAAGTTCTTCGCGTACAACAGGACGGTAAGTATTCAAATCTACAAGCACTAAATCCGCATCATAACCGGAAGCGATCGCCCCCTTGTTGGGAATGCCATAAGCTTGAGCTACCGTAGTTGACATCCATTTCACAACTTGGGCAACACTACATCGCCCTTGCATTGCCGCCGTCAACATTAGTGGAAGTGAAGTTTCCACCCCAGGCATTCCTGAAGGACTATTGGGGTAAGGTTGTGTTTTTTCTTCTAGTGTATGGGGTGCATGATCCGTGGCAATAAAATCTATTACTCCATCATGCAGAGCTTGCCAAAGGACTTCGTTATCGTGGGGCGATCGCAAAGGCGGATTCATTTGTGCTAAGGAGCCAATCTTTTCATAGGCACTGGTATTTAAAAGCAAATGCTGGGGTGTTACCTCTGCTGTTACCCAACTAGGTTTTTGTTGACGTAGTAAATCAGCTTCCTCTGCTGTAGACATATGTAAAATGTGCAGACGGCGCTGGTATTTTTGTGAAAGCTTTAATGCTTGTTTAGTCGCTAACAGTGCTGCTTGATTATCTTGGATTTGGGAATGAACTGCGACATCATGGATACCAGCAAATTCCTGTCGCCGTTGATTTATTCTCGCTTGATCTTCGGCATGAACGGCAATTAAACGATTGCCCTGAGCAAATATTGCCTCTAGTTTTTCTTCGCTATCGACGAGCAACGGGCCATGCATCGACCCCATAAAAATTTTAATCCCAGGAGTCGGATTAGCTGCTAGTAAATCTGGCAGATTCTCCCCTGTTGCCCCAATAAAAAAGCCATAATTGACAAGGCATTTATTTTGAGCACGCTGCAACTTATCATCAAGAGCTTGCTGATTGCTAGTAAGAGGACGTGTATTTGGCATTTCCAGAAAAGAAGTCACTCCTCCTTTGGCACAGGCACAAGTAGCAGTAAATAAGTCTTCTTTATGCTCTAATCCTGGTTCTCGGAAATGCACCTGTGGGTCGATAACTCCCGGCAACAAAGTTAATCCTTGTGCGTCAATTTCTCTATTGGGCGTTGCTGTGGAGATTTCGGGTGCAACTTCGACAATGAGGCGATCGCGCGTTAGCACATCCCCTGTTATTAAATCTCCATTTGTTAAAACAATCTGAGCACGGCGAATTAGCAAACTGGTGGAAGATGACATGGATAATAGAGTATTAGGGCAACAAGGATTTGTGACAAATAACTATTTGTTTGGGTTAAACTTAGTTGGACTGTTAGCAATCAATAAACTTATTATGTGGTGTGTCACCAATTTAAGTTTATCGTCTTTAATGTATAAATTAGCTTGCTAGAATCACAACATAACCCAAAAAGCCAATTGATAAAGCTAAAATTAACAAATATATAGTTATATAGTATCCCTAGACAGAGAAGTTTATCACCTGCACATGGTGCCTTTAGTTAAGTAATTTCATGCAAAATCAAGTGTCTGATAACAACTCTAGCCAAAAACCTGATAACTCCTGGATTGCAGAACTAGGTAGAACAATTGTATTAAGCATTGTACTCGCTTTGGGTATTCGTACTTTTGTCGCCGAAGCTCGTTGGATTCCTTCTGGTTCAATGGAGCCAACACTACACGGCTCACCTAACCAGTGGGAGGCTGACAAAATTATTGTCGATAAGTTGAGCTACAAATTTTCTAATCCCCAAAGAGGAGATATTGTAGTTTTTTCTCCTACAAAAGAACTACAAGAAGAACAATATCAAGATGCTTTTATTAAACGTATTGTTGGTTTGCCAGGAGAAAGGATAGAAATCAGGAATGGTAAAGTTTATATTAACAATCAACCCTTGCAAGAAAACCAATATCTGGGTTCCTCACAACGTACAGTAACTGATGTTTGTACCTCAGGGCCACAACCACCCTTTTTATCTAAACCTGTAACTATACCCCCTGATTCCTACTTAGTATTAGGTGATAACCGTGGTAGCAGTTACGATAGCCGCTGTTGGGGTGTTGTTCCACGTGAGAACATTATCGGTCGTGCCGTCCTCCGCTTTTGGCCGCTAAATCATATCGGTGGAATAGATAAATCACCACTGTATACACAGGAAAATTAACTATCCTTGCAGGAAGTCCCCTGGTGTAGAAGACTTATGAGAATCGGGAGATTCACCGAACTTATAAACAATTGGAACTTGAAGCCAGACTACCAAATAGATAGGATCGTGTAAGCAATCGCTCCCTTGAAAAGGCTACGGTATACGCACAAGTCTATTTTTTCTCATTACTATGCTCTGCATAGTAATGAAAACTACGAGGCTCTGCCTGATGATTGGAGGCAGAGCCTCAATTAATGCTTTCCCAGGCTGGAACCTGGGAAAGAGAAATACATATAAATTTTGTACAGACGCGCTGTTTGAAGCGTCTCTACACTTTTGCCGCAATTGTTTTGATGTTTTTTAAGTAATATTAAATACTACTTGAAAAATCTGTTATTTGATCCGCACAAATGGGATTAATAAAGTAGTAAATATTACTTTGCTATTACACGTATGCAGTATCCTCTTGAACTTACATTTAAGTTATGGGCATTTGCACCACAAATATCAGTAATTGATAATCAAGGAAATTTCGTATTCTACGTCAAACAGAAACTTTTTAAGCTCAAAGAAGCAATTACCGTCTTTGCTGATGCAGAGCGAAACAATCCACTCCACTACATTAAAGCCGATCGCATAATTGACTTTTCAGCTAGCTACGATTTTACCGACAGCAACGGAACTTATATCGGTGCGGTGAAAAGACGAGGACTAAAATCTCTGTGGCGAGCACGTTATGACATCTTTGATGGCGAGACATCCACTTTATACATCCAAGAAAAAAACCCTTGGGTTAAAGTTATGGATGCTCTGTTTGCGGAAATTCCCATTGTGGGGATATTCAGTGGTTATGTGTTCAACCCTGTCTACTTAGTCAGCCGTACAGATGGTACTGTGGTGATGCGTCTAGAAAAAATTTCCTCATTTCTTTCTAGAAAATTTACCATCAAAGCTGTCGATCAATTAAGCGATCGCGAAGAAAAACAAGTGTTGTTAAGTTTGATCATGATGCTTCTGCTTGAGAAGACTCGCGGCTAGGAATAGTTAATGAAACACATCCAGTATCCTGCATCTATTTTTACAGCAGTGCCAATATGACTCACTTAGCATACAGCATGATGGCTGTGATAATATGAGAGACTGCTGCATAAATTTTAGATAATTCATTGAATCATGGCTCTAACGCAACAGCGCAAACAGGAGATAATTTCTCAATACCAAGTCCACGAAACCGATACTGGCTCTGCTGATGTTCAAATAGCTATGTTGACAGAGCGGATTAACCGCCTCAGCGAACATCTCCAAGCCAACAAAAAAGATTTTTCTTCTCGTCGGGGATTGTTGAAGCTGATCGGTCAGCGCAAACGTCTTCTATCCTATATTCAGAAGGAAAACCGGGAACACTATCAAGCTTTGATTGCTCGTCTCGGTATACGTGGTTAAAACTACCGCCTATGTCTGCTGAAACTGAAGGTAATCGCTTGCCCTTTGAACCGAAGAAAAAGCGCCAAAAACCTGCCAAAGCTCCAAGTAACTCGACTGCTGTTAAGCAAGAATCTGGAAATAAAGAAAAGAAGAAACCAAAGTATACCAAAGAAGAAACTGCAATTCCTCAGGTAGTTAGCCAACGAATGATACGTCGCGTTGCTAGCTTCTGTGGAGTACCAACAGCTTTGGGTATTGCTTCTCTAATATGCAGTTATCTGCTACTAATCTACGCCGGAATTAAACTACCTGCTGTTGCCGTATTGCTCGTAAACATGGGCTTTTTTGGTTTGGGGGTATTAGGAATCACTTACGGTGTCCTCTCTGCTTCTTGGGATGAAGACAGAGTGGGTACTCTGTTGGGATGGAGTGAGTTTACCACCAATTGGGGGCGGATGCTCGCAGCTTGGCGTGAAACTCGGCAAAAGAACATATGATTTTTGGCGCTCAGGTGTTCAAACAATTGCTACCTGGAAATTTTAATTTTTAGGGAATTGGGTCGATTAAAAAATGTTGAAGTGATTAAATTTAATATTTAAACTTCAACATTATTAACTAATTTATCTTGCTTTTTTGTACCCGATTTTTAGTAGCATAAAAACTGAGCGCTATATTTATTTAATTTTTAGCTATTACCTATTAAGTAGGTGGACATAATTAAATATAAAATGGCAACTTCTAGAAACAGATGGAAAAGCCTTTTTTCTAAGTGCGGAAGTTGCTAGCTAATGCAAAGCCTTATGGCAAAAGAGTCTCATGCTCTCTGTCTTCTACCTTCTACTTATTTAGTAGCTAATAATTAGCAAACAATTTTAAAAATCAAAACAACCTATTAGGGAACATAACATGATTGTAGTTATGAAGGTTGGTTCTCCTGAAGCGGAAATCAACCGCGTCAGCGAGGAACTTAACACCTGGGGGCTAACACCAGAAAAAATTGTTGGTAAGCACAAAGTAGTAATTGGTTTGGTGGGCGAAACTGCCGACTTAGATCCGCTACAAATTCAGGAAGTTAGCCCCTGGATTGAGCAAGTACTACGGGTAGAACAGCCTTACAAACGAGCTAGCCGTCAATACCGCCACGGAGAAGCTTCTGAGGTAGTAGTGAATACCCCCGACGGGTCTGTAGTTATTGGTGAATACCATCCATTGGTAGTAGTTGCCGGGCCTTGTTCCGTCGAAAATGAGGAAATGATTGTTGAGACAGCGCAGCGCGTTAAGGCAGCCGGAGCCAAGTTTTTAAGGGGCGGTGCATACAAACCTCGGACTTCGCCTTATGCATTCCAAGGACATGGCGAGAGTGCTTTAGGATTACTAGCAGCAGCGCGAGAAGCTAGTGGACTGGGGATTATTACAGAAGTAATGGACACCGCCGACTTAGACAAAATCGTGGAAGTTGCCGATGTCATTCAGGTAGGCGCAAGAAATATGCAAAATTTCTCCCTACTAAAGAAAGTGGGGGCGCAACCAAAACCAGTTCTTCTCAAGCGAGGAATGTCAGCAACAATTGAAGAATGGTTAATGGCTGCCGAATATATCCTAGCAGCGGGAAATCCGAATGTGATTTTGTGCGAACGGGGAATTCGCAATTTTGATCGCCAGTACACCCGCAATACCTTGGATATATCTGTAGTACCAGTACTGCGAAACTTAACTCACCTGCCGATTATGATTGATCCCAGCCATGGTACTGGTTGGGCTGCTTATGTACCTTCTATGTCTATGGCATCGATCGCCGCCGGATGTGATTCTCTAATGATTGAGGTTCACCCTAATCCCAAGAAAGCTTTATCAGACGGTCCTCAATCTCTAACACCAGAAGCATTTGATCAATTAATGCAAGAACTAGCAGTGATTGGTAAAGCTGTTGGACGCTGGCCACAACCTGCTGTGGCTTTAGCATAGAAATTATGTCTTTCCAATAACTAAAGACGCGGAGAAATCCCTATTTCCCCGCGTCTCATATTCTCCGCGTCTCCGCGTCAATTACCTACCGCCTTCTGCTTCTGCTACCAAAACCTGTTGTTCGGCGGCTGGAGCTGCCTCCACTACCAAAACTAGGACTGCGTCTAGTGGTGTTAGTTCTACCAGAAGGTCTGAGTGTGCTACCGCCGTAGCCCGAACCAGTAGCGCGGCTATTTGTACCAGTACGTGGTGTGGTACGTACTGTTGAACCGTTAGGATATGTTCTTCTGATGTTACCTGTAGTACGGAAAGCTGTGCGATTTCTCACTGCTGCTGGCGGCTGATTGTAACGACGCTGATAACTTGTAATTGCATCGTTATAGCTTCTGCCATAGCCACCGTAACCAGTTATTACTCCCGGCTGATACACAGGCGGTACATAGTAATGAGGTCTAAACAACGCATTACCAATAGCCTGTCCTGCCACTGCCCCAGCTAGAGAGCCGGCAAAGGGAGCCCAAAAACCATTTTCTCGACGGACTACGACAGTTTCTTGTTGTCCGGTTTGAGGATCAGTGCGAGTTTCAGTGACGTTGTGGACGTACTCAATTTTGAAATCTTCCGTTAGGTAGAGGACAGGCTGTCCATTCTCTACTTTTAAGTAGGATTTTTTACCCTCCTTAATTTCCTCATCAGTCAACCGCGCCATCTGTAAATTTTCGGTTCTGACAGTTGGGGGTGTGGCACCTAATAAAAACAGGGTATATTCCCCATCTGCATCGTTGTAGCTAGCTTGCTGCACCTGATACTGTCCATCACTCAACTTAGTAACCTCAGATGTTCGGCTAGCATCTGTTGCTTGCGGTGTACTTTGGTTTGCCCCCCCACCACAAGCAACCGTAGTCAAGCATAAACTTAGCGTTAAAACAATTACTGTAAATTTCCGCAAAATGTTCATCAGCATTTTACTATTGTCCCATCTCCGAGCTTAACAATTTCTCCTTGCCTGTGCTAAGTACAGACGACCGTACAAATTACAGGGGAATCAACTCTGGATAGTGTTGCAAAAGTTGATCATTGGAGAGTTCATCACCCAACTGCGCTGGTGAGAAATGCACCTGAATAGCCCGCAGTTTATGTTTATAATGTAAACTGATTAGTGCTTTCAAGCCTTCCTTAAGCGCGGTAATATTGGCTAAGTCAGTTTCTAATTCTGGTACTTCTCCCTCAAAAGCCACCGTAATCATGACAATGACATTGCGCGTTACAGGTACAGAAAAAGATTCATCAAAATCAGAGGTGGAATGAAAATCGAGTTCGGTGCCATATCTTTGAGCAGAATCAGTAAATAATTCATTGACATAGTCACCGGCTTCACCTTCGCTCCAAAATACATCTCCTTCATTCGCAGCAGAAAGCCAGTCTTCTTCGTACCGCATTAAAGTTTCGCATAGTTCTACTAATCCTTCTCCTAAAACTTCCATGTCGCCTTCGGCGTCGATCGCTTCCCGTGCGGCACGATTTAATACTCCCAAAATTGGCGCTACCTCAGATCCACTTAAATGCAGCATGATCCGACAAACCACATAGCGAGTCTTACCTATCATTCGATTAAAGGAATCACGCATTTTTACCCTCCTGTTATGTGTCGGCCGTTGATAGTTGGTTTTTAGTTTATCTATAAATGTGCTTGACTCTGCTTCCTCCTATCGGGCAGGGCTGTTTCATTCGAGATGGAGGTGGAATTTGTCAATATCATTATCATTGGCGATGTTTTTTAGGACATAAGTGATGGGAAACCTATATTTAGAGCCAAAAATTAAAAGAATAATCAGCTGACAGTTAAGCATTTGCATTCCATATTTGTTTGCCTCCTGAATCCTGTTTGGGTGATAAAGGGATCGACAAGCTTGATCACCTGATAATAAATATGAGATTATTTCTCAATAAACTTAAACTTGACAATAAACTTAATTAACTAAAATGGCAAAAGTTTATACAAGTGTCCAGTGGGAGGAAATGTGGAAAGAGGGTGTACACACTGGAGAAATTACCTATGATTATGACGATGTTGAATGCGTTTCGATCTGGCAGCATCCACTTAAAAAAGGTCTATTTAGTGAGACTTCACTGTGTCCGGGACTCCGAATAGAAATTTTTAATTTTGAGAATCCAGAGATTCATGGTTGTGATTCGGTCGATAGCAATTATCGCACTGTGTCGTTGGTTTTTCGGAGTTCAGGGATATGGAGAGAGCAAATCTTTGGTGTGAATGAAGATGCTTGCGAACAACCTGGAGAAAGTTATTTATTTTCTTTTGAAACAGGAACACGAGAAATTGAAAAATTTATGGCGGGAAGAGATATCAATATCAGAATCCGCCTGGAACCGCAGCTGTTGAGATTATTGAGTAAGGGTCAGGAAGCATATTTACCGAACCTACTCAAACCATTCTTGGAAACTGACAAACCGCCTTCATTTTATCAATCACTTGGCAAAATGACCCCGGCAATGCAAGTAGCATTACAGCAAATACTTCAGTGTCCGTTTCAAGGAATCATGCGACGCACCTATTTAGAAGCTAAAACACTGGAATTAATCACCTTACAGTTCGCTCAACTGTTTCAGGATGGTACACCTTACAAGCAGTCGGTTAACCTAAAGAAGGGCGATATTGAGCGCATCTATCAAGCGAGAGATATTTTACTCCAAGATATTACTAATCCACCTTCATTAATTGAATTAGCACGACAAGTACATTTAAACGATCGCAAACTCAAACGAGGATTTCATCAACTCTTCGGTACGACAGTGTTTGGATATCTGCATGAGCATCGTTTAGAGAAAGCTTCTCAACTACTTCTGGAAGGTCGAATGAATGTAGCCGAGGTATCTTACGCAGTAGGATTTGCCAATAGAAGCTACTTTGCGGTTGCATTCCGCAAGAAGTTTGGCATAAATCCCAGCGACTATCAAACAATGTGCCAAAAAAAGTCCGCCTAGCGTTCAAAAATGACCCTGTAGAAATCACCTGAAATTACAAAATGACCTATTCTACCTAACAGTTATTGAAATTCATTAGCAACTGTTGTGGGAACTTCGTGATGATGGTGTGTGCGGCTATGGGTCAAAAATCTCACGTTCTTTTCGCTGTAGGTGCGATCGCAATTCTAACAATTCAACCTGCTCAAGCAGATTCAAATAGTTCTCGCATTCAAGATATTATTCATCCTCAAAGAAGTGCTGCACTACTGGCTCAAGACCCTGGTGTAACGGTAGTACAGGTGACGGGAGTTAAAGCCAATGCCACCGACAAAGGTGTGGACGTGGTTTTACAAACAACTCTTGGACAACAGTTGCAAGTGGTGAATCGCAGTGCTGGCAATAGCTTTATTGTTGACATTCCCAATGCACAATTGCGTAACAAGAGTGGTGATGCATTTACATTCCGTTCGGAAAAACCAGTTGAGGGTATTACCCAGATAACGGCGACTAATCTAGATGCCAATACTATCCGGGTGACAGTAACGGGTGAAGCGGGTCTACCAATCGTAGAGTTGTTTGACAGTCCAGACGAGGGTCTAATCTTTGGGGTGGCGAGTGTAGCTTCTTCCACACCACTACAGCAGCAACCTCAAACGTCACAAACCCCAGAACAAGAGCAGCCAACTAGTGAAACCCAACCGGAGCAAGAAGCATCAGCAGAAGATGATGAGCCAATTGAGTTGGTGGTGACAGGAGAACAAGATAGGTACCGCGTAAGAGATTCCTCAACAGCTACTAAAATCGACACCCCTTTGCGTGACATTCCTCAGTCAATTCAGGTGATACCTCAACAAGTAATCCGCGATCAAAATATCACCCAACTGCAAGATGCCATTAGAAATGTTCCCGGTGTGAACGTGTTTACTCCTCCATCCTTTCCAACCGCTAATGTGTCCATCCGGGGCTTCACTGTTGGTGCTTTCTCCGGAAATTATCTTAGGGATGGTTTGAGAGAACCTTCACAAACCACATTTGACTTCTCCAATATTGAGCGAGTGGAAGTCCTCAAAGGCCCGGCTTCAGTTCTATTTGGTCGAGGACTTCCTGGTGGCACAGTCAACTTGATTACCAAACAGCCCCTAAGCGACCCCTTTTATACTGTTGATGCCACGATTGGCAGCTATGACTTCTACCGTAGCGCAGTCGATCTGTCTGGGCTATTGAATGACTCTGGAAGCGTTTTGTATCGACTAAACGCTGCTTACAAAAATGTAGGCAGTTTTGTAGATTTTCTCGAAAACAAATATCTACTCGTTGCTCCCGTTGTGAGTTTGGCAATCGGCGAGAAGACAAAGTTGACTCTGGAAGGAGAGTACATCGATTCTACGACTAACTCAACTAACTTGGGTATTCCAGCCGATGGTACTGTGCTTCCTAATCCGAATGGGAAAATACCGCGCAACCGCAATATCAATGAACCTTCCGCTTTCAATGAGCTAACACTTGGTAGAGTTGGATACAGATTTGAGCATCAATTTAGTGACAACTGGTCATTACAAAACGCCTTTCGAGCAGTGTTTGAGCGTACTGAACAAGAACTCTATCTCCCCACTAGCCTCGCGTCCAATAATCAAATCGTCAATCGTCTAGCCATTAAAGACCGAAGATTGGAGTCCGATTCTTATGACTTGGCTGCTGATTTGGTTGGTAAATTTTCAACTGGCTCAATTGAACATCAGTTACTAATCGGCACTACCCTCAGTTTTGACAGAACGACAGACCGAAGTTTTCGGGGTACTGCTGCGCCACTCGATCTGTTTAATCCTGTATATAACAGCACGGTTGGTTCTCTGAGTAGGGCAAGTGATGCCATTAAAACAGATTCACTGGGTATCTATATACAAGATCAAATCAAGCTGGTGGAAAATCTCAAAGTGCTGTTGGGTGTTCGGTTTGATACCTTTAAACAAACTACAGAGAATCTTGTCGCTAATACAGAACTAGAACAATCTGATAATGCCTTCAGTCCCCGTTTTGGTATTGTCTATCAACCTATTACGCCAATTTCGCTTTATGCCAGCTATACTCGCTCGTTCAGTCCAGTGACAGGAATTGCTTTCGGTGGCAACTCATTTCAACCAGAACGCGGCACGCAGTATGAAGTCGGAGTTAAAGCAGATTTAAATAATCAGCTATCTGCAACTCTTGCCTTCTACGACATCATTCGCTCCAATGTCACAACGGCTGACAATAGACCAGGCGTACCACCAGGCTTTTCCATCCAAACGGGCGAACAACGCAGCCGAGGCATTGAACTGAGTCTGGCAGGCGAAATCTTACCGGGATGGGGCATCTTTGCGGGCTATGCTTATAATGATGCTCGTATTACTAAAGACAACACGTTTGCGGTAGATAACCGGGTGAATAACGCGCCAGAACATACCTTTAACCTGTGGACAACCTACGAAATTCAGCAAGGTTCATTGCAAGGCTTTGGGGTTGGTGCGGGATTCTTTTTTGTGGGCGATCGCCAGGGAGATTTAGGCAACACATTTACTGTGCCGAGCTATTTTCGTACGGATGCTGCTCTGTTCTACAGGCGAGATAGATTCCGAGCGCAGATCAATTTCAGAAATATATTTGACGTGGACTATTTTGAGTCTGCCGCAAATAGGGCGCGGCTTTTTGCGGGCGAACCGTTCACGGTACAGGGAACAATTTCGTGGGAGTTTTAGGATATCTTCTTGTTATTAATTAAGATTTTCTTGTTTTTGCATAAAGACTTCCAATAACTTAGCTGCAATGAAAAAGTTTCTTAAAAAGATTTATGCTCAATTTATGTGGTTAACATTATCAATATTAATGGTTATTGCAATTGCAGCTTGCAGTAATACTTTTGTTGATAAAAGTGAAAACCTAGCTTTAATAAAATTAGCATCATGCCGAGTGATTCAGCATTCAGTAGGTAAAACCTGTATTCCTCATCACCCCAAACGTCTCGCCACCCTTTCTCAGTTTACTTTGGCTAATGCAATTGTCCTTGGTGTGAAACCAATTGGTAGTGCTTCAGCATTAAATTACGAACAAGATGATTTTCCTGCTTATTTAAAAGATCGAGCAGAAGGAATCGAGCTATTAGGCGAGCAAAGCAATCCTAATTTAGAAAAAATAGTGCGACTTAAGCCTGATTTAATTCTAGGTTGGGAACCTCTTCGCAAAATTTATCCTCTTTTGTCTCAAATTTCTCCTACAGCACTAGATAAGTGGCGAGGCCCGCAATTTTGGCGAGAACATTTTAATTTTGTAGCTGAGGCATTAGGAAAAGAAGAGGCGGCAAAGAAAGCTTGGAGTCATTATTACCAGCGCATCGAACAATTGAAAATAGCCTTGGGTAATCGATATAAGGATAAGACAATATCTATTATTTCTGTTAATGATGGACGGGGCATTGTAGTTGACACAAAAAATTCATTTGCTGGTTCTGTTATTGATGATATTGGATTACAACGCTCTAAATCACAAAACATTATTACACCACGAGGTCGATTTAGTATTTCCGAGGAAAAACTAGGAGAAATAGATGGTGATATTTTATTCATTTCAATTTTTGACAGTCGTGGCAGAAAAATTTTTGAAAAACTGCAAGAAAAACCACTTTGGCAAACACTCAAAGCCGTTCAGCAAAAGAACGTATACCTTGTTGAACAGCTAACTTGGGGTGGGGCAAATTTACTTGCTGCCGATGCTGTAATTGATGACTTATTCAAATACTTAATCAACACACCATAAACATATGTCCAAACACGTTTTATTCGTCTGTCAATCCTGCCACCATTCATCCCAAGAACGAGCAGAAAATCAGCTTGCCGATGGTACTCTTTTACTTAATCAACTAAACACTTTATACGCCGAACAATTCCCAGCCAATGAACTTGAAATTCAACCTGTTGGTTGCTTGGGAACGTGCGATCGCCCTTGTGCCGTCGCGTTCTCTGCACTTCACAAACCCACCTTCTTATTTACTAACCTCCCGCTTACCGAAAGCACCGTAGCCCTGCTCCAGTTTGGCGAAGTCTATTTGGCTAACAAGACTGGCGATATATCGGGGAAATATTTTCCTCAAATGCTGCGATCGGCAAGCATTGCCAAGATTCCACCCGTCGAATAATTACTAATTAGTAATTCGTGAGTAAGTTGCCATCTTGAACGGCACTTCCTTTGGCATCCTTAAACCCCAAAGTAATACCAATTTGAACAAAGAATGCGACAGATACCAACTCCCAAATCCTTGTGATGTATAGCTTTCTTCATTTTGAATTTTGCGGAAAGTTGCGTGCGGTGAATCCAGCCCTGTAGGCGGTGAGTGCAGCCACACGTGCGGCTCTGCCGCCGAGTGGACTGCCGAACCCGGAGGGGTTTCCCGCCGTAGGGGACTGGTGAACCCGGAGGGGGGTTCCCCCCGTTGAGCAACGCCAGTTTGCTCAAGTCGGGAAACCCGCCCACGCAACTGGCTCAACTTTTCAAGACAAATTTTGAATTGGTATAAGACTTTCCACTTGTGCATACCTTCATCATCATTTGGTTCGGTCAACTGATCTCCACCATCGGCAGTAGCATGAGTGGGTTTGCCCTTGCCGTCTGGGCATGGGAAGAAACAGGACAAGCAACCACCCTCACCCTCTGGGGCTTTTTCGACTTGTTGCCTCGTATTATTATCACCCCCTTCGCAGGCGTGATTGTTGATCGCTTTCACCGCAAATACCTAATGATGGTTGGCGATACTGTTGCCGTGCTGACAACCATTGCCCTGCTCTGGCTCTTCGTCACTAATAACTTACAAATTTGGCACTTATACTTGACAGCAGTAATTGCTGGAGCCTTTGTCCAAATCCAAGAACTTGCCTACTCAGCGTCAATTTCGCTGATGGTACAAGAGCAGCAATATGTGCGGGTAAGCAGCATGAGAGCCTTATCAGGACGCATCGCTCAAATTTTAGCTCCCCCATTAGCAGGCTTTCTCTACTACATCATTGGGTTTGCCGGACTAGCCCTGATTGACATTATCTCTTTTGCCGTAGCGATCGCCACCTTGACATTGGTCTTCATTCCCCAACCAGAACTGGATTTTCCATCTTCTCATCTTCTAAGGAACTTCTGGCAAGATTTGCAATTTGGCTGGCGCTATATCCTTAGGGATTTTCAGATGCTAGCATTGCTGATCGTCACGACCTTATTTTGGTTGTCCCACGATATTGGTAATTACTTATATACACCGATGATTTTGTCTCGCACCAACAATGATGCTCAGGTACTGGGTACGCTGGCAGCAGCTGCCGGATTAGGTGGAACGACCGGAGCTATTATTATGAGTTTATGGGGTGGCCCTAAACGGCGAATTGATGGAGTTTTGCGCGGTATGCTCGGAGCAGGAGTTAGCAAAGTTGTATTTGGACTGGGGCGAGTTCCCCAGGTTTGGATTCCGGCTCAGTTTTGCTCCTCCCTTAACTTTCCATTTTTGGGTAGTTGTGATACCGCAATCTGGATGAGTCAAGTAGAACCGAGTATGCAAGGGCGAGTATTTGCCACCCAATCACTAATGTTCCAGATTGTAGGCGCAGTTGCCACCCTCATTGCCGGGCCTCTCGCTGATCGCATTTTTGAACCCTTAATGATGTCTCAAAGCAGGATAGCAAATGTCTTGAGCCACGTTGTTGGTAGCGCTCCAGGCGCAGGGATCGCTATCCTCTACATCATCAGTTCAGTTGGCTTGATTGCGATTGGTTTAGCTGGCTATGTGCTTCCCGGTTTGCAAGCGGTTCTTGTAAGGAGCAACACTAAAAAATGAGATCGAATCAAAAAGGGACGATCACCAAAAGACGACGGGGAAGCCCATTCCTTTAAGGGGCGCTCAGAACCGTCGTCCGTCGTCTTGGGGCAAGGGGCAAAGGGCATTCATGCATTGGCCAATGCCCAATTCCCGATGCCCGCTTTCATCCCCCAGACTTCAATCGGGGGATGAGCTTAAAAATTTAATCCCAAGATAAGTTGAGAAAGCAGGGCGAAAAACAGCAGTTGAAGTAAAAAGTTTTCTAAACAGTTCGGTAATTACTGACTTTCACGTAGCATTGGGATAATTTCTCAACTATCGGCTTGCCCCACAAATGAAAGAACCAGATCGGACACTTTATCTGGCAGTACCTTTTGATACTTTTAAAACATTCTTCTAAGAACTGTTTGTTCAAGAAGCCGTTAGGTTTTATCAACTGAAGCTCGTTGTCTATGACCCAATTAAAGAGGTTATAGAATGGAGAGAGTAGAATACTACCGCCAATGCATCCGTATAGTTACAGTATTTGCTTGTAAAAGAGGACTAATGGAATCCCTTGATAAAATCAATAACTAAACTTGTAGAAAGTAGACTTTGATTAGCTATTTCTTGAGCAGTTTCGTCATAAATAGAAGTATTGACATCAGAACTTTCAATAAATTTTTTACCAAAATTATGGTGGTAATGTATAATCAGGCTTTGAGCACTAGAATTAGTTAAAATTGTCTGAGTTGGTGCTTGGAAAAAGTTCAGTTTAGCTGTAATTTGCCAGATATTTTTGAGTTGTTTAATAGTCTTAGCATTTGCCCTTGCTGTTTCAATTAGTGCTGTCAATTGCTGCAATTTTTGATGATTTGCCGCAGTTGTAACAGGCGTATCTTCACCATGTATTCTTGCTAAGATTTGATGAATATTGTCTTGAGTAATTTCAGCGTCTTGAAAGGGAAGAATAGCTAAATAAGCAGTGGAAAATAAATTGACATCGCTATCTACGCGGAAAGTAAAAACTGTACGGCGACGTCCAATTTCCATACTAGGGGGTTGCTGCCATTGCTGATATTGTTGAGCAATTTGGTAATAAGCACCAGCGATCGCAAAATTAGCTTCTGGATCTAAAGGTTTATCGACAATAATCCGAATTGTGGGTAGGGTTTCGTTAAAAAAGTCACGTGTTTCTTCGGCATTGAAATTTTGGATGATCGAGCGATCGCCTCCGGGGCTAAGGTCTACCCATTCACAAATTATACCTTCGGTTTTTAAACCAAATCTGGAGGTGGCATAAAGTTTGGAGCCTGTCAGAGTTGCTCCTGATAAGTCTGCACCTATCCACTCCACCTTAATTAATTTAGCCTGAGTTAAATCGGCATGAACCAAACTCGTATTTGTTAAATTGGCATTACTTAAATCTGCCCCAATTAAATTTGCACCACTTAATTTAGCTCCACTTAAATCTGCCCAACGTAGATTAGCCCCACTTAAATCTGCCCAGCGAAGATTTGTACCACTTAAATTCGCACCAGTCAAGTCGGCATGGCTAAGAATTGCTTGTCTCATTTCCGCATCTCGAAAATTGGCACCACTAAGCTCGGCTTTACTTAAATCAGTGTTGCTTAAGTTGGCTCCTTCTAAATTGGCTCCTGTCAGGAAAGCATCTTTCAAATTAGCCTCGTTTAAATTAGCCTGTTTCATTACAGCGTGCCGAAGTGCAGCACCTCGCAAATCGGCTTTACTGAGATTTGCTTGCATGAGATCGGCACGACTGAGATCGGCACGTATTAACTCAGCACGAATTAACGAGGCTGACTGAAGTTGAGCGCGACTTAGATCTGCCCGAATTAAATTGGCTACGTTGAGACTGGCGTGATTAAGATTAGCTTGGGTAAGATGAGCACCACGCAGTCTTGCCACATTTAGTTGGGCATGGCTTAAATTGGAGCCACCAAGATTTGCACCACTCATGTTTACGATACTAAAATTAGCATGACTAAAATTAGCCTCGCTGAGTTTTACACCTCTGAGGTTAGCTTCTGAGAGGTTAATACTATTAAAGTCTCTCATTCCCGCTTCATATTTGGCCAGTAATTCCTCTACAGTCATTAGGCTACCTCACCGGATGCCGACTTGAATAATCGGTCAATAACGTCAAAATTATCTGAAAGATGCAACTTCAAAATCACAATGAAAATTGGTATTTTAGGACTCGGACTAATTGGCGGCTCTTTAGGTTTAGATTTGCGATCGCACGGACATTATGTCTTGGGAGTCAGTCGCCGGGAATCAACCTGTACTAAAGCGATCGCTCTAGGCAGTGTAGATGAGGCATCAGTAGACACGAACCTATTAGTTACCGCAGAAGTAGTATTCATTTGTACACCAATTGGACTTATTATTCCCACAGTCGAACAGCTAATTGCTTATCTACCTTCTAATGTAATCATTACTGATGTTGGTTCAGTGAAAACACCGATAGTACAAGCAATTTCTTCATTATGGGAAAATTTCGTCGGCGGGCATCCTATGGCAGGCACAGCAGAAAGTGGTATTGAAGCGGCACAGCAGCATTTATTTGTAGATAGACCTTATGTATTAACACCAACAACTGTAACTCCAAAGACAGCAGTCACGGTTGTAGAACAAATTGTCCGACAGCTACGAGCAACTATTTACCATTGTGTTCCAGAAGACCATGATAAAGCAGTGAGTTGGATTTCTCATTTACCTGTGATGGTGAGTGCCTCTTTAATAGCTGCTTGTATGAGTGAAACTGACTCGAAAGTATTGCAATTAGCTCAGAAACTTGCCAGTTCCGGGTTTCGAGATACCAGTCGTGTTGGGGGTGGAAATCCAGAGTTAGGAGTGATGATGGCGCAGTATAATCGGCAGGAATTGCTGAAGTCTTTACGAGAATATCGCCATAATCTTGATGAGTTAATTAGCTTAATTGAACAGGAAAATTGGAAACTTTTGGAGGAAAAATTGCAATCAACTCAACAAGCAAGAATTGCATTTGTTGATGATTAAATGGAAATTAGGTAACTAAAAGCAGTGTGATCGCTTTTTGGTTGTGGGTGTACAAGTAAATGCGATCGCTACCAAATCACATCAACAGAATATTGAACAATTTGACTATCAAGCGTCAAAATTGGCATATTCTCAACTTGGCTTTGAGCAATAATTATTCTATCAAAAGGATCGCGATGTAAATCTGGGCAAATTTATAACTTGCAAAGCATGATTCAATGTAATCGGTAGACTTTCAAATCTGTTCATAGCTAACCGACTTGGAATATAGCTTTCAGGTGGTTCGGGTAAAGTGAGTTTTCCCAGACGTACCTTAATAACAATTTCTCATGCACTTGCAGCACTTAAAAACAATAAATTACTAGGGTCTGTAATTATATTTTTAGCCGTGGATGAAAGTCGTGAATCATCAGTAACCCACCAAATAAAAGCATGGGTATCAAGTAATCCTCTCATTCTTTAACATCTGCTGGGCTGAGAAAATCGTTCAGAATGTCATCTGGTAAAGGTGTGTCAAAATCAGGAGAAATTACAACTTTGCCTTTATCCAACCCTGCTATTCGGGGTAAAGACTGTTCTGCGATTGGTACTATACGCGCAACTGGAGTCCCAGCGTTTGAAATAATTACTTCCTCTCCTGACAAAACTCGATTGAGTAATTCTGCAATTTCAGCCTGTGTTTCCGTAAGCTCAATGTTATACATATACAGTCACTCCAAAAGGTTGCGACTATAAATAGATGATATCAGTTACCCTGTAAATAAGCTTTTTTTGGTTGGGGTGAATACAAGTATTTGCACGCAGCAACTACGCCTGATCTCAAATTAAATGCAGCCGAAGCAGAGATTTTTCAAGCCGTGCGATCGCTTATATTTTTCTAGAGTAAAAATTGCGATCGCATTCAATCACTTTGATTTTGCCATTGTTGGGGATCGCGTTTAATGTGGAAACAGGCAATAACTACAATTTTATCCTCTTCGAGAAAGTAAAAAACTCCGTAAGGAAATCGACGAATCAAAGCTCGTCGCACCTCCTGATTTACTACAGGATACGGCAAAGGATTGCGTCCAACTGAGGCTAGACAGGTATCAACAGCACGTATAAATTCATAACCTAAGCCAGGATTGCCTTCTTCGTACCACTCATAAGCTTCTTCGATATCTAACTCCGCTTCTGGGCGAATCAGTAATTTATAATTCATTTAAAAAAGCCCAGTTTTTGCTTAATTTCTTGCCAGCTTGAACCCTGAGTTGGGTTTTGACGGAAGAGTTCCAAACGTCTGTCCAATTCTCGTTTTTGTGTTTGACTTACTGGAATCGCCTCTGGTATTGCGAGGATGCTATCCCACAAATCTTCTGCCAGTTGTATTCGCTCGGCCACAGTTAATTGAGAAATGTCAACCTTTAATAAGGGATGCATGCTCATCGTACTAAGGTTTAACTTGCAAATATTCTAACCCACGCGGGCTACAAGCCTAAACAAAGATTTTACCTAGTTCCAAATAATCTATCTCCAGCATCTCCCATTCCAGGAAGAATATAGCCGTGTTCATCTAATTTTTCATCAATAGCTGCTGTGTAAATAGGCACATCTGGGTGAACCTGAGTGAAATGTTCAATGCCTTCTGGTGCGGCAAGCAAACAAACAAACTTAATTGACAGAGGATTTGTTGATTTGACTCTTTCTACTGCTGCAACAGCCGAGTTCCCGGTTGCTAACATCGGATCAACAACCAGCACATCTCGCTTTTCTATGTCATGGGGAACTTTGAAATAATACTCTATAGGAATCAAAGTTTTGGGATCGCGATATAAGCCAATATGTCCTACTCGTGCTGATGGCATCAACTCTAGCATCCCATCCAAAATTCCCTGCCCCGCCCTTTGAATAGAAACTATGACTAATTTTTTTTCTGGAGCAAGGATAGGAGCATTCATCGAGGCTAGCGGTGTTTGAATTTTTTCATGTTTTAGTGGTAAATCTCGCGTTACCTCATACCCCAGCAACATACCAATTTCTTTCAGGAGGACACGAAATTTCACCGTACTAGTTTCGGCTTTACGCATCAGCGTGAGTTTGTGCTGAATCAATGGATGCTCAATGAGTATTACTTGATTTCCCATGTTTTGTTATTAGTCATTAGTCATTGGTTATTAGTCATTAGGTCATGAGAGCATTTCTCAAACTTTCTCTATATAATGCCAGCAAAATAATGCCAGCAAAACTAATCAAGACGGTTGATTATGTTGGGTTACCCTTCACCGAAGCTATATCAATGTATACGTCGGCTGTTGCGTCACCGCGTCTACGTTCCTCAACTCAACTTACAACAGAGGGCGATCGCACTTCTCAGAAGTCTCTGGGATCAATATCTCTGAAATTCAATGGTTGCAATCCCCAGGTGGGATCGCCGACAAACGAGCCACCAATCCAAGTAGTGTTGTGAATAAAGGCGAAGCCCTCACCACTGCCAGCGCCAATTCCCTCGGCTCCTTGAAAGTTATTACCAATGAATTTAGAACCACACCATTCAAACCATCTCAACTTAGCTCGTCGCAAGTCGCTACAAATCAACTTTGGAGCCTTTCCCCTATAGTCAACATCTGGGCAAATCAACTCACTATTCCTCATATCACAACAGATGAAGTGAGCCGACAAATCGTCGCCCTCCAAGATGGCACCTTGCAAGTTGACATAACTCAAATGGGCGCCACACAAGTTAATCGATCGCAGATTGACCCCACTCAAGTCAACTCGATGCAAGATAATATCTCGGAAATCTCTTTCCCCATCAGCATAACGCTTGAGCAACTCCTGGGCATCAAGAACTTTGGGAGAGTTGGTTTCAATTCTTCCATGTGGCATAATAGTGTCGCAGAAAATAGTCCCTTCCGTGGTTCTAATACCAGTAAATTGGCATCCCTCAAGTTACAACCAATCAATTTAGTTTCCCTCAAATCAGCACCAGTAAGGTTAGTACCAGTCAAATCAGCATACCTAAAACTGGCCTCCCGGAGATTGGTGTTACTCAAGTTACAATTAATTAGAGAAGCACTGAAACCAGTTCCTTCCAAGTTGGCATAACTAAAGCTGGCATTAACCAGATAGGCGACTTGGAGCAAACACTCCTGCAAATTGACTCTGCTGAAATCAACGTCCATAAAACAGGTGGCGTCAATAACAGTATGCTTCAATTCGATACCAGTAAAGTTTCGCTCCCCAGTTTCATAACGTTTAATAATTTCCTCAGCCAAAGCACGTCCCCTAATAAATTCTTCAAATTCATCCATAACATAGCTTCTACACCCATTAATACTCTTAAATCTTCCGTATTCCCTTCCTGGGACACCCTAACATCACCTTCCAAATACCGATCGCAACTAGCCAAAGCCCAAATCACCTCCCATAATTCATATCTTGCATCTAAGCCCTTGTCCGCCAAGAAATAAATTTCTTGGCTCAAAGCTAAAGTCAGCTAAAGCTGACTCAATCACTTCTTGAGTCCGTTTTAACGGACTTAAGTTATAAGCCTGGAACTGAAGTTCCAGGTATTTTTAACCTAAAATACCGTTCCATCGCTTTCTATTTGTATTGGCGGGATGCCACCTGTTCGGAGTTGAGCAGCAATTTTTCGCCCTGCTGCCCAAGTTCCGCCTTGGAGAATTTTTACGAGCGGTAATTCTTGCGCACTCATGCCCAATTTTTCTCGCACTGTGGCGGCGATGTAATCTAAGAGAATTACGGTCAAAGCACGCCACTCAACTATTATTTCCGATGCCACTGAATGAGATTGGGAAAAAATATTGGGATTTTTGACGTTGATTAGTCCCAAGTCGAGGCATAATCCACCGTTGCGGTATTCTGGCAATCCAGTTAAGGCATCTAATCCCGTAATTTCTACACCTAGCTCTTGTAGCGGTTCTAGCAGAGAGTAGGTAAGCCATTGAGATAGTTTGTGAAATGGTACCAAGCCATCATTGCTAACTGCTGGATGATACCAGACATCTCCCAAGTTTACTCCAGCAATTTCGATGCGTCCTGGCCAAATGTTACTTAGTCCTTCCAGAATACCACTTAAGACAGTTTGGGCTGCTAGTTGGTTGTTTTTCACTTGTGCCAAAAGGAAATTTACCAAATTGCCCGGACGAGGATTTTGTTCCCCAAACATCTGAGGTGAAGTAAGTATAACTTGACCTAATTTTTGTAATAAATTTAATCGCCCGGACATTCCCAGCAATGAATTTTCTAAATTTACCTGAAAACCATCTGCCAATTCTTGTTCAGTTAGTGCTTGCAATCTTTGAGCATCTACTTGCAGGGGCTGATGCCGATCGCTCGAAAAAACCCCTTGAAAAAACATCTGGAAACTAGCTACTGCCAAGCCTTCGGAACGTTGAAAAATTAGTTTCGTATCCTGTTCGTAATATTGCCAGCGATCGCCAGCACCAGCATCCAATAAAACGCTAATTATTGCCAAATCAAACTTGGCAGCAGCTTTTTGGGTTGGCGTTAGTTCCGCTAACTTCTCATCCAACTTCGCTAAACGCGGTATACCCCCTGCCTCAAAATGTCGCCAACGACTGTGAAAAGGGATTTGCAAATCTGGGTATTGTTCGTGCATCACCTCAATTACATAGTCTGCCACCCACTCCAACTGGGACAGATTGCAAGTAAAATGAGGCGAACGCTCTGCCACTGCCATCTCAAACAATTCTTGGCAACGTTCCCGAATAGCAACAGGCGATCGTAAATAAGCTATAATCTCCCCTTCTCCCCTTAGTGCTTGTGGGGCGGGCATCTTGCCCGCGATCTGCTTGGCGGTTCGCATTTCCATTCTTATTTATCCTTTACAAAATCTAGAGTAGTCAAAAGCCAACAGCCATAGTCCAAGCTTTTTTAACCAATGACTAATGACTAATCTGTTAAACTCCGCCCTTTCACACTTCCTAAACCATTAGAATCCAACACCTCTCCTGTAGTGTAATAACCAGCTGCTTTTTTGGCTTCAATTTCTACTCTCGCATCCTGGGGTATCAACTCCTCTGGAATTGGTATGCGTTCGACAATTTCAATTCCCGCTTCCGTAATGGCGTTGTACTTCATGTTACTCATCGATACCATCCGATCAATGCGAGTAATACCCAACCAATGCAAGACATCCGGCATCAGTTCTTGGAAGCGCATATCCTGTATGCCTGCCACACATTCTGTTCGTTCAAAGTAGGCATCAGCGCGATCGCCTCCTTCTTGTCGCTTTCGGGCATTGTAAACTAAGAATTTTGTCACTTCTCCTAAAGCGCGTCCTTCTTTGCGACAATAGATGATTACACCAGCACCGCCTTCCTGGGCTGTTTGGACGCAAACTTCGATACCATGCACCAAGTACGGGCGGCACGTACAAATATCTGAGCCAAACACATCGGAACCGTTACATTCATCGTGTACCCGTACCGCTAGGGGTTTATTGGGGTCAGTAATTGCAGTTATATCACCCAAGATATAAACAGTCACGCCTCCAATTGGCGGTAAAAACACCTCTAAATCAGAACGCGTCACAAGCTCTGGGAACATTCCTCCAGTTTGTTCAAATAGAGCACGGCGCAAATCCCCTTCTGTAATTTGGAAGCGTTTGGCAATTCCCGGCAAATACCAAACTGGCTCAATCGCAGCTTTGGTGACTACCAAATCACCCCCAGATTTCATAATTTTGCCATCTATTACTAAACGCCCCTTTGCCACCGCTTCTTGCAGTTCGGGCATATTAATGTGCGCTTTGGTAATGGCGATCGTGGGGCGAATATCATATCCCTGTTCGTAATAGGATGTAAACACCTCGCCGACAATTGCTCCAAAGGGATCGAGGGAGACAATCTTGTCAGGATCAAACCAACTTGGATGCGGCCCAATATGCTCTACTGGTGAGGTATTGGTGAGATCTGCCCTGTGATCAGACTGTAGTACACCCCTTGCCACGGCTAAGGCACGGTAAACTGCATAACTACCAGAATGGGTGCCAATTACATTACGATGTGCTTGCTTTGTCAACGTGGCGATGACGGGGCCTCTTTCCATTGGCTCCCTTGCACCCCATTTGATAGGTATTGGTTTGGGGCCAACGCTACTGGGATGGGAAGTGAGAACAATATGCCTGGAAACGCTGTTTTGCTTTGGCATAGTCACCTGTTTGTTTCGGGATATTCTTATTAGTCAACAGTTAACACTGAATCGTCAATAGTCAACGCAACACTGAGTGGTCAATGCTCAAGAGTCAAAAAACTTTAAACTGTGGACTGTAGGCATCTGACTTTAAAGATTGAGTCACCCATTAATCGTATTCCAGGCTACAACAATTAACATATTTTTTGCTTACCTTGCAATTTAAACCGAATTTTAAAAGCTCAGTTAAGAAGTAAATTTTGAGAACATTTTGTGAGAATCTAAAGATACTATCACTAACCTCAAATTCATGGATTCTTTATTTGTCAGTTC
Organism: Chlorogloeopsis sp. ULAP01; assembly: GCF_030381805.1. Classification (NCBI taxonomy): domain Bacteria; kingdom Bacillati; phylum Cyanobacteriota; class Cyanophyceae; order Nostocales; family Chlorogloeopsidaceae; genus Chlorogloeopsis; species Chlorogloeopsis sp. ULAP01. The sequence goes on along the minus strand of NZ_JAUDRH010000007.1, from coordinate 79,268 downwards.
CTTACTTGAAGCATTGAAAAATCCCGACGAAACAGTACGCGATCAAGCAACAAAAAAACTTTGGCGTCTGTGGTACCAACAAAAGGGAATATATGGCTTGGAGATGATTGAACGCAGCCAAAAACTGATGGATTCAGGGTATATAGACGAGGCAGAAGCGTTGCTAACCCAACTAACCCACGAGCAACGAGACTTTGCTGAAGCCTGGAATCGACGTGCTTACCTTTACTATAGCATCGGTAAATATGAAAAATCTTTAGCAGATTGTTTAGTAACAATTCAGATTAATCCATTCCATTTCGGCGCACTTCATGGGTTAGGCTTGTGTTATGCTGCACTCGGAGAATATTCTAAAGCGGTTGCGGCTTTTCGTCGTGCCTTAGCAATTCAACCATACTCCTTAGTCAATCAAAAATTAATTCTCGAATGTCTGCTCCGATTGAGTTAAGATACAAAATAATTTAAAGATAATGTTTTGTATTAATTGTAACTAAAGACTATGAAAAACATTCATAGTCTCAATCGACGCAAATTTATTCAGCATAAAGCATAATTTTACTTGTTATTGGCACTAGTTATGATTACCGCTTGTGTTAATAACAAGCAAATTTCTTTTGGGCAAAACCAAGATGAAAAGCTAGACAAAGTTACACTAATTTAAAAAATGATTAAGGGCAGATGGATTCACGAAATCCCAACACAGAAGGAACTTTTCAATCCAAAATCTAAAATGGTATTACCTTCGGTACAAACTGGGTAGCACAAGCAGATCACGGGGGATTTTATCAAGCAATTGCTACTCGTATCTATAAAAAATACGGGCTAGATGTCACTATCAAAATGGGTGAGTTGCTAATCAATCTTTTCTGACGGAATGTTTTTGGAATATTTCATTGTTTTAACATACTTAATTCCCCAATTTTCAAGAGACAGTAAAGTTGGCTCTAGCAGTTTACCTAAGTCTGTGAGTGAGTATTCAACTTTTGGTGGTATTTCTGGATAAATTTTTCGACTAATTATTCCATCATCTTCTAATTGTCTCAACTGCCTCGTCAAAATCCGCTGCGACAATTCAGGAAACGTACGCTTAAGTTCATTAAATCGCTTTGGTCCATTAAGCAAATGATAAAGAATCACACCTTTCCATTTATCTGCAATTACATCTAAAGCAGCTTCTATATAACAACCTTGTGCTCCATCATAAGATGGGTGTCTCATTACAGGCTCCTCCCTAGATTGGCGGCTGGTAACACACCTGTTACTGACGCACAGAAATATCCGTTCTTACGTAATCCTAAGCAATTTTGCATAATCAAGTTGCAGATAACATAGTATAGACGAAAAGATGAAGATTTTTCTGACAGGAGCATCGGGTTATATTGGTGGCTCAATTGCTACTGCATTAGTTGCTACCGGACATACAGTAGTGGGATTGTGTCGCTCGATAAAAAAGGCTGAATTACTCCAACTAAAGGGAATTGAGCCTATTATTGGGACTTTGAGCGATGAACAGGTACTATTTCAAACAGCTCAATCGGCAGATGCTGTTATTAATGCCGCAGATGCGGACGATCCCTTTGCTGCTGAGGTACTGCTCCGAGCACTTGAAGGTTCAGGTAAAAAACTGATTCACACAAGTGGATCGAGTATTGTTGGCGATCGCGCTGCTGGTGAATACAGTTCTCGTATTTTTCATGAAGATATTCCACGTCCAATTCGCTTTGAAAAAATTGGGCGAGTGGCGATCGATACTCATGTGATTGAAAGTGTGATTCAAGGAGTACATTCTGTGGTTATGTGTCCCTGCTTAATCTATGGTAAGGGAACGGGATTGCATACCGAAAGCATTCAAATTCCTTGGATGATCGAAGTTGCTAAGAAATACCAAGCAGCCAGATATATTGGCAAAGGAGAAAACATTTGGTCAACTGTCTACATTGACGATCTTGTGAGTGCCTACTTGCTTGCACTTGAAGAAGCGCCAGCTGGCTCGTTTTTTTTCTTGGAAAACGGCGAAGCTAGCTTCAAAGACATTGCTGAAGCAATCCATCGTGAACTTGGCTTTGACGGTACTGCACAAACTTGGACAATCGAACAAGCGGTTCAAGAATGGGGGCAACAGGCGGCTCACTTTGCTTTTGGTTCCAATAGCCGTATCCGTTCAGATAAAGCTAGAAAACTTCTTGGATGGGTACCTAAACATTTATCAGTGCTTGATTGGTTGGAAAAGGCATCAAACTCATAGATTTTGTGACTAAAGAAATATACGGATTCACACAACAATTTGCCTATGATCGGGATACGGAAATTCTATTGGTTTCTTGTCAAGCCTCTCACGCTCTACTTAGGAGTTATCTATGACAGATGTAATTCCTTATGTTTCCAGATTGTTCATCTATCCCATTAAAGCTCTCGATAGAGTTAGTGTTGAGCGTGTAACTGTTCTTAAAACTGGTGCGCTCAAGGGCGATCGCGAGTTTGCTATCTTCGATGAATCAGGGCATTTCGTCAACGGGAAACGCAATCAGCGTGTTCATGCTTTGCGCTCGCAGTTTAATCTCGAAACCAAGAGCATCTCTTTGTTTGTGCAAGGGACAAAGGATACAGCCACGTTTCACATCGAAAAAGAACGCAAAGCACTGGAAAATTGGTTAGGTGAGTATTTTGGTTTTCCGGTGCAGATTAGGCAAAATCTCGACATGGGATTTCCGGATGATACTATTTCATCAGGCCCCACCATTATCAGTACAGATACACTCTTAACTATCGCTTCATGGTATCCTGGCATAGATGTGGAAGAGGTGCGTTTACGTTTCCGCGCTAATATCGAAATTTCTGGTGTGCCTGCCTTTTGGGAAGATTGTCTATTTGCAAAAGCAGAACAGAGTGTTGATTTCCAAATTGGAAACGTAAAATTCATGGGTGTCAACCCCTGTCAACGCTGTGTTGTCATCACTCGCGATTCGCAAACAGGAGAAACTTACCCGAATTTCCAAAAAACCTTTGTCGTAAAACGGCAACAGACTTTACCTGAATGGGCAGAGCGATCGCGCTTCAATCACTTTTATCGCCTCGCAATCAACACACGGCTACCTGCTTCCGAGGAGGGGAAAGCGATCGCCATTGGTGATAAGCTTCAAATTTTCACTCGATAAGTAAGTAGTAAGACACCATTTTTGTAAATCTTGCTATCGGTGAGTTCTAAATCGGTTTGCTTGATAGCTCCTGAAAAGAGCGGAGTCTTAAAATAGCTATAGGAATTCTTCTTTGTGCTCTTTGTGTCCTTTGTGGTTCGTACTCAAAATCATTCTTAAAACTAAAATGAAATTTCTATAGAATACACGAGTAACTAGGCTTATTTTTGACTTAAATAAGTACAGTTTTGCATGGATTAGTAGCTTTTTTAAACGCAGAGGTACGCAGAGTCAGCGCGGAGGGGCGCAGAGCCGTTATGAACTTGTGAAATCCTGTACTAAGTTAAACATTAAATTTTTTCTTTAAAATCTCTCTAATTACGCTGCTTGCTCGTTCTATAAATTCTTGTTCGGTTTCGTTTTCTCTCGGTTCACCTATCTGTTTGCTAAGAGATGAGATCACCTCATCACTAGTAGCATAATTTGCAACCTCTCTACTAAATTTCTCTGCTTTTTGTGCATTATTGAGTTCAAATAATCATTGCCGGGCTTGGGGTATGAGTTCTGGTAGGATTGACTGGGGTTTAAGTCCGCAAGTGCGAAAACTGGCATTTGTCTTTCAAGATGCTGCACTTATGCCTTGGGCAAATGTCAGGGAAAATGTCCGCTTACCCTTGGAGTTAGCGGGAATGCCTAAGAAAGATTCCCTGGTGTTGGTAAAGCAGGCGATCGCACAAGTAGGATTGCAAGATTTTGAGCAAAGCTATTCCCGCAAGTTATCAGGCGGGATGAAAATGCGAGTATCAATCTGATTTAGGAATTGTAAAAATGACAATCACCGATCCACAAGTAGAAACTGCTAAACCAAATGTTGCTATTATTCTCTTAGCAGCAGGTGCTTCAACTCGTATGGGTGTACCTAAGCAACTCCTACCCTATCAGGGACGCAGCTTACTTAACCGCACAATTGAGAGTGCGATCGCTTCAGTTTGCAAGCCTGTAGTAGTGGTTTTGGGAGCAAATTGCCAACATATACGTTCTCAAGTTAATCAAACTGGTGTTGAGGTGATTGAAAACCCGGAATGGAAATTGGGAATGAGTACTTCAATCAAGAGCGGAATTCTATCGCTTTCCAAGTGTTCTGAAAGTATAGATGCAGCAATTATTGCTGTTTGCGATCAACCATTTGTTTCTGCTGAAATTATTAATAACTTAGTTGCAACATATTGTTCGACAGGAAAACCTATTATAGCTTCTCGTTATGCAGAGACATTAGGTGTACCAGCTTTATTTAGCCATAAATTTTTCTCAGAACTAGCAGCCTTAAGAGAAACTATTGGTGCCAAATATTTGATTGAAAAACACCTAAGCGAAGTGTTTTGCGTTCCCTTTCCTTTAGGGGTAATTGATATTGATACGCCACAAGACTACGAGCAATTGCAGATGCGGGATTCCATAGCTCCGTTAGAAAAGTAAATAATATTTTGGCAATAAAAATCTACTATAAGGTTTTATGATGAAGGAATTGTTCCTCAATTAACGTCTAATATATAAAGGCATAGAAGATAAATCCTCTGTACTGCTTAAATCCGCTTGCTCAGATTATACAAATTAAACCCACGAGTATTTGTGGAAGTTGGTGATGAAGAAATTAATTAAAGGTCTGCGTGAATTCAAAGCTAGCTACTTTTCAACGCATCAAGAACTGTTTGAGCAACTTTCTCACGGTCAAAAACCCAGGGTGCTGTTTATTACTTGTTCTGACTCGCGTGTAGATCCAAATCTGATTACACAAGCCCAGATTGGTGAATTATTTGTCATCCGCAATGCTGGTAATATTATTCCGCCATTTGGAGCAACTAATGGTGGTGAGGGTGCCACAATTGAATATGCTGTTCAAGCCTTAGATATTCAGCAAATTATTATCTGCGGACACTCTCATTGCGGTGCAATGAAAGGGCTAATGAAGTTAAACCGTTTGCGAGAGGAAATGCCGCTCGTGCATGATTGGCTCAAATATGCAGAAGCAACCCGAAGACTGGTTCTAGATCACTATGGTCATTATCAGGGGGAAGAACTGCTAGAAATCATGATCGCCGAAAATGTACTTACGCAAATTGAAAATTTACGAACCTATCCAGTCATTCATTCTAAGCTTTATCAGGGACAACTTAGCATTTATGCTTGGATTTATCACATTGAGACAGGAGAAGTTTTAGCATACGATCCGCATCGGCATGCCTACGTCTTACCCCAAAGCCAACTTTCAGAATTAGAAACAGATGAGAAACTGCTCAACCAGTTTCCAACTTGTGATGTAGCAATTCGTTCTGAGCAAACCCAGCAAAGCGAGATTGAACCTCCTCAGGAACTAACCATTTCTGCCCATGAGCGGTTTCCAATGACACGGCTTTCTCCAGAGCAGATGGAGCGAATTTATCGAGGATCTAATCAGGCAAATTGAGAGCTTAAATTAAGGGATGTAGGTAAGACGTTTGAATCGCCTCGATGACAGTGGCGATCGCATGATTTGCCAATGTTTTACACGTTGATTTCTCGTTTCATATTTTTCCTTAAAGAACGGGGATAAGTGCGATCGCCTATATAGCTAAGATACCAAAGCAACTCCTCCATCCAACTCAAGCGGCGATACAAAATGCACTTTATCTAGTTAATTCACCTGACTAGATAGCTTTAGACAACTTGTGGACAAACTTGATTATGCGGCGTCTTGTACTCGCTCCCAGGTGGTTGCAGATTCTAGTTATTGTGGTGTTGGTGGTTGGTATATTTTTTCGCTTTGTAAATTTGAATGGCAAAGTTTACTCCCATAACGAAATTTATACTTCATTGCGAATTGCTGGTTACACAAATGCACAAGTAAAACAGCAACTTTTTAATGGACGAGTAATTTCTAAAGAAACTTTTGCTAAATTCTTGTATCTTAATCCTCAAAAAGGCTTCAACGACACGATTAAGGCATTGGCTGAAGATGCTCCTCAGTATCCACCAATGTATTACTTAATCGCTCGATTTTGGGCGCAAATTTTTGGTAATTCAGTAACGGCAATCAGAAGTTTATCTGCTCTTATTAGCTTACTTGTTTTTCCTAGCATTTATTGGCTCTGCCGAGAATTATTTAAGGTACCTTTGTCACTACCTGGTATAGCGATCGCACTCATAGCTATCTCTCCTATTCACCTCATCTATGCCCAGGAAGGACAAGTATATATTTTTTGGATTGTCAGTATTTTATTATCCAGTGCTGCCCTACTGCGAGCTTTACGATTAGAATCACCACGGCAAACAGAAGAATCTCGTATCTATAATTGGGGAATTTATACAGTTACTTTGGCTTTCAGTCTTTATACTTTTTTGTTAAGTGGATTTGTCGCAGTCGCTCATGGTATTTACGTAATTGCAGCTACAAAATTTTTTCGGCATCAGACAGCCAGAGCCTATCTACTATCTTCGGGTATAGCGTTTTTATTATTTATGCCTTGGTTGATAGTTATCCTTGGCAATTTCTTCCAATTCCAATCTTCCTCCCAGATAAATAATTCTCTCTCACCTATAAATTTAATAGTATCTTGGCTAATCCAAGTAAGCCGGGTTTTCTTTGACTTAAATCTCAACTGGGATAATCCATTTACCTACTTATTTATATTAATATTTTTAGTGATAGCTGGATATGCTATTTATTTTATTTGGCGTACAACACATGATAAAACTTCATTGTTTATTATTAGCCTAATAGCAATTCCAATATTGCCTTTGCTGCTGCCAGCTTTAATTTTTGGAGGAATAAGTTCAATAGAGCAATCGTATTTAATACCTTCTTTATTAGGAATTCAAATAAGTACTGCTTACCTGTTTTCTGTACAATTATATAATGGTTGTGTCTCACGACGACAAATCTGGCAAATCCTTCTGGTGTTAGTGATTAGTGCTGGAGTAATTTCTTTTGCTATTAGTTCTCAAGCAGAGACTTGGTGGAGTAAATTTGTTAGCTACGGTAATCCACAAGTTGCCAAAATCATCAATCAATATTCTCCCTCACTGTTGATTAGCGATGATTTTGAAAATAACTATGGAAATTTATTTTCTCTTAGCTATCTTGTCGAACCACAAGTTCGCTTTCAGTTAGTAAAAGATAAAAATATTCCCAAAATTCCTCAAGGTTTCAGCAATATATTTTTATTTAATCCTTCCCCAGGTTTGAGAAAGGGAATAGAAAAAAAATATAAGTTAAAGACTCAAATTGTTTACAAAGATAAATATTCTTCACTTTTGAGATTAGCAAGGCTGAGAATCTAGAAATTACAAAGTGATTCTTTTGAAAATACGTTAGACGACAAGAATTAAAATATCTTAGAAAAATTGTAGAAACTTTCATCCAATTCTCAGCTTAAATTAATTTTGAGAATACCTAGAAGATTTAAATTGTAATTGTAGTTTAATACGGTTCAGTTAACGGTAGCTTTCACACCTTAAGGGTGCGACTACACATAAACGCGCTGTAAGGCGGCTACTAGCAGAAGCAAAACCACCTTGTGTCTGTTCACAGTGTACCATGCCTGCCAAAATAAGGCTTTAGCCTGTGGGCTTATCACCAAGCATATTAAATAGCTTTCTTTTATTACTTAAAACTTATGAAGTTCAAACATTTTGCAATTTTTAGTATCGCTACTCTTTTAATAGTAGGCTGTACAAAACAGGTAAGCTCTAATCAGACAAATCCTGAAACTACTCCAGCAGTTGTAACCGCACAAAGTACAACATCTGCTGCCAAGACTGGTGTATTTAAATCTGCGGAACAACCAACTCAGGGGATGATTAAATTTGTCACAGAAAAAGGACAGCGTTATCTAGAGTTTGATCAGAACTTTAAGACTAACCGAGGCCCTGACTTATTTGTTATTCTTTATCGAAATAGTACGGTGCCAGTATCTGGTATCAAAGAAAAAGATTACATGAGAATTGCTCGTTTGCAAAAAATAAGTGGCACTCAGCGCTATGCTATTCCTAGTAATGTGAAATTGGAGGAATTTAAATCAGTGGCGGTTTGGTGCCGTGCGTTTAATGCTACTTTTGGCTATGCACCTTATACCTTATAAATAGCTATAATTTTTTCTTGTGCATCGGCATAGTGGATAATTTTGTTAAGGCAATTAACTTGTGCCGATCGCATTACTAACCCTACCAAAGCAAATAGTGAATGAGATTATCAAAATTTGGAGCAAAATTAACGCCTTTTCGTTAAGATTACGCTTAACAATTGGGATTGCTGTAGTTTCAGCTTTAGGCATTGGTAGCATTGCTATCTGGGCTAGCTGGGAAATGCAGAAAATATTAATTAACAGTAATAAGCAAAATATAGAACACATAGCTGTAAGATTTCCGCGTGATGTGGAAATATATAGTGAAATGATGCCGCCAGAAATTGGTGTGCAAAAAGCAATTAATAATTTAACTTCTACAAATATCTTTTTGTGGGTAAAAAGCTCTGATCAGAAAATTTTGGCAACCTCAACAACTGCCGATAATTTTTCTCGCGCAAGACTAACTCAGTTAATGTCTCTAGCCGAGATGCCCCTTAATCCACAAATTCATCAAATTAACCAGCGCTACTTTATTTTGTGTGGCAACTCTTTACAAGTGCAGGCTAAGGATTTGGGGAAGTTATTTGTAGTGCAGGATATCACCAGCGAACAGATGATGTTTTTGGCGATAACGCGGAATATGAGGATTGCTAGTTTCTTGGTAATTGTAGTGATTTCAGGAGCGATCGCATTTTATGTTCAGCGTTCTTTGCATCCTCTACGCCAGCTTAGTCAGATGACAGCTGTGATTTCTGCCCAAGATTTACCACAAACACAACTGCATTTAGATCATGCGCCTAAGGAAGTTAAAGAATTAGCTCAAACTTTTAACATGATGCTATCTCGTCTTGCCCAATCTTGGGAGCAAGAGCGACAATTTGTGAGTAATGTTTCCCACGAGTTACGTACGCCGTTGACGATAGTACATGGCTACTTGCAAAGTGTTTTACGACGGCAGCATAATTTAACAGAAATGCAAAAAGAAGCCTTGGCAACTGCGGCATCGGAAACAGAACATACTATTCGCCTGCTACGGGATTTACTTGATTTGGCGCGAGCAGATAGCGGTTATCTGCATTTTCACATTCAGCCATGTATGCTGAATGACTTGGTAACAGAAATAGTAGGAATGGCAAAACAGTATAGTGAAAGAGTTATCAATATCGAAGCAAGCAATCTTATTCAAGTGAAAGCAGATCGCAACCGCCTCAAACAAGTACTATTGAATTTAATTGATAACGCTGTTAAGTATTCTGCACCTGGTACGCCCATTCTCATAAAGTTAAGTCAGGAAGGGCAAGAGGCAATAATTCAAGTCTGCGATCAAGGTGATGGTATTCCTTTGCAACATCAAGCGCGGATTTTTGAGAGATTTTATCGGGTAGATGAATCTCGCAATCATGCTACTGGTGGTACCGGTTTAGGCTTATCAATTGTCAAGACATTGGTAGAGGGTATGGGTGGGAGCGTATCAGTACGATCGCGCTTGGGTGAAGGCAGCATATTTACAGTGACTTTACAGCTTCTTTGACTTTGCGCTTCTTTAAGAAATTAGACATCAACGGTCGCTCAAAAACCAAATAAAATAGGTAGGCAAAGAGTAACGACATTACTACACCAAGTAGGTACGATGCCACTCCAAACACAGTAGGAGATAAATTTAGGCTCAAAAGCAAGCGACTTATAAGTGTGATGATTGGGCCGTGAATGAGATATAAACTATAGGAAAATGCCCCCAACGCGATCGCCAAAGGATGCTCAAATAGACGCAGAATTCGAGGTGGTTTTTTGCCTTCGGTTACTAACTTGGTAAAGTAAATAAATAGACAAGCGGTTGCGAAACCAAAAAAATACTCGCTAATCCATATATGTAAACCTAGTCGTCTCCACTCAGTTAAGAATGCAATTACTACAAATATAGTTGCTAGCTTACCCCACGGTAGAGAATTTCTTAAGGCAATCAGCCGGGGTTTTTGCGAAAATCCAATATCAGCTGCTGCCATTCCCATCACAAATATGCCCAGAAACCAAGGGCTAGCAGATTCAAAAAATCCATTTAAAACATACAATGGTGCTAATCCAATTAAAGAGGCGGTGATGAATAAGAAGAATAAGTTAAAACGCCGCCATAAAGGTAGCAATAATAGTGGAAATAAAAAGTATAAATGCCACTCGGTAGCAACAGTCCATAATGGTGGATTAATGGACATAAAGATATCAGGACTAAGATTGTGAATTAATAGTAGGTGATAGACAACATCAATCATAGAAAAATAAGGAGAAAAATGATATTCTCCACGCTGTAAATCCCAGCTAAAACTTGTAAATTTTTCTAGTGCTAATATACCAGCAGCTAAAATTATACAGAAAACAAGAGCAGCATAATAAGCAGGTAAAATTCGCTGCGATCGCCTTTTAATATAACCCAGAAAACCTCCAGAGATAGAATTACTTGGCGAACGAATTACCGACAGCATCAATCCATAACCAGAAAGTATAATAAAAACTACAACACTCACACGACCATATTTCATCGTTGCTTGAAAAATGTTCAACCATATCGGTAATGGCTCTCCCATTAATGGCTGAATATGAACAATTAACACATATAAAGCAGCCAGTCCACGTAAACCATCTAAGTAATACAGATGTGGTTTTTTGTCATTAGGCTTATGAACTATGTGAGTCATACAATTTATTTCCTATTTACTACTAACAGAAATTGAATTCATATAGATAAACTGGTCTTTCCCTTTCGATTTGTTCCCAGTATATCTGTGATTAATTGTTTTATTTTTGAACACGATTTAGTCTAATCACTTCTCAACTTATTTGAATATTGCCTTATTTGTTACTTTTAACTGTGCTAATTATCTAATCCATACTTTTGTTCTTTAAAAAATAAACAATAAAACTAAAGTAGGAGACTTTACGATTTAATTAGGTAGAAAACTAGAGAATTCATCTAACTTCATCAGCTAGAGCCGAAGGCTTTAGTTCTCATTACTAGGGTTAACTTGGTAACAAGGGCGGTGGGCTTGCCTAATGGCTGTTGGTAGAATATTGATGTGAATTTAAAAGCTATTATCTAATTTTGAGATTGACAAATATGCACTAGTAATTTGGTCTGCCTTGCTACATGACAATTGAAAAGGCTGCTTATTTCGATGTGCAGCGTTAGAAATCAAAATGATAAATTTAATTCAAATAGAGAGATTAACTACACTTAGATCTAAGTGTAATTTTTAAATTATTCACAGTTAATTAAATTAATTTAAGGCGGAGTTTCTCCAGCTTCCGCAATCACATTGAATTTAAACGACAATAAATAAATACTGCCTCGATGACTATAACGGGATACGTGTAGATAGTTTGTATATGCTGCTTTAATCATGAGGTATTAAATCATGTACTAATAATTTATCTGTTTTCCACAGCGCCATGATTTAGACGCAGCTATTGACTAAGTCTGATTTCTAATTTACAAAAATTTTTTATCTTGTGTATGAATATTATTTGATTTTTTGTAAAAATTGTATAAAGTCATTATTGAATTTACAATTAAGCAATACAATCCAGAATCCTTAGATAAAAATTATAGTAAATCATGTAGGTTAATATAATCAAAGACAAAATGTTAATTACTAAATAGCAGAACTAAACAGTCTTCTAACTTCTGCCCTCTGCCTTCTACAAAATCTTATGACTCTAATTCTGACTAATGATGATGGTATAGACGCCCCAGGCATTAGGGCGCTGATGAAAGCAATCAATAATCTCAGCACTAGCAACCAGGAACAAGTAACTAAGGGTTACCCAGTAATTATTGCTGCTCCCAAAGATCATTTATCAGGCTGTGCTCATCAAGTTACCACAACTAGTCCTATTTACGTCCACCGTCGCTCAGATTCTGAATATGCAATTGCAGGCACTCCCGCCGATTGCGTCAGAATCGCACTCACACATATTTGCGAGAATATTCAATTTGTAGTTTCAGGCATAAATGCGGGTGGCAACTTGGGAGTAGATGCTTACATCTCTGGTACTGTCGCCGCCGTGCGAGAAGCAGCTATGCATGGTATTCCGGGAATTGCAGTTTCTCACTATTGTAAGGGTAAGCTGAATGTAGATTGGGATGTGGCTGCACGGTGGACAACAAATATTTTAACTGACTTGCTTAACCGTCCTTTAGAACCAGGAACATTCTGGAATGTGAATTTACCCCATCTACTACCAGGAGAACCCGATCCAGAAGTCGTGTTTTGCCAGCCTTGTACCAAACCATTACCTGTTAATTACCGGATTGAGGGTGATGAATTTTATTACGTTGGCATTTATCAAGAGCGCGATCGCACTCCTGGCAGCGATGTTGATGTCTGTTTTGCAGGTAAAATTGCAGTCACTCAGTTAAGGGTTTAAATTAAGTAGCCTGGTTAGGCAATAGACTTCATGCGATCGCAAATGTGGACTGGGTTTGACCATACGAATATAAAATAGTCTTTGCCTTTTCATAAAAAACTGCTGTAGTTAAATAATATGGAGTTAATAGAAACATTTACTACTCCTCGGCTGACGGCTGAACGACTGCAATTGCAACATTTAAATGAACTTCATCGTATGCACCGAGATAAACAAGTTATGGCAACTTTAGGCGGTGTTCGCTCTGATGAAGAAACACGGCTTTTTATTTTAAATAACTTGTATCATTGGCAGCTTTATGGATTCGGATTATGGGTGTTTCGGAATAAAGTTAATAATCAGTTTGTTGGTCGTGCTGGGCTTCGCAATATCGATATAGAAGGGAAGAAAGAAGTAGAATTAGCTTATGCTTTAATAACTAAATTTTGGGGAAAAGGATTAGCTACAGAAATGGGTAAAGAAATCTTAAAAATTGGTTTTGAAGTGCTAAATTTACAGGAAGTTATTTGCTTGACTCTCACAACTAATCTAGCTTCCCAAAGAGTTATGGAAAAGTTAGGATTCCAATATAATTGTGAGATTATCCACGCAGATTTACCGCATTTATTGTACCGTTTAACAGTTTCATCTATTTTCTCTCACACTTATAACTAAAATTTCTGCGGGAACGAAGCTGCTTAAAATTTGATGTTTAATTAGTAGCCGCTTTCAATATTAATTATTGCATATCTTTGCTTCATGAAAAATCTTATATTAATTGCTGTATTTAAAACTATCAGACATCTAGTTTTTGCTCTAACAAAGTATATTCCCATTATTAAATCACTGTTTTGGCATTGTAATTCAGAATTTTCTTAACTCTCTACTATGCCTTCACAAGTTCCTCAAATTGTTTTCTTATAAATATAAGTGAAAGCGATTAACAATAAGTAAATACAGAGTCATCAAAGAGAGCCACAATGCGATTGGTTGTTGACTCAACGCCTTAAAAGCTTAGGTAAAAAAGTTTGGAGGCAAACTAATATGTTTCACAAAATACTAGTTGCATTAGATACATCTATCATCGGTAGGAGTGTTTTTGAAGAAGCATTAGCCTTAGCGAAGGCTGTACAAGCTAACCTGACGTTATTGCACGTACTGTCGTCAGAAGAAGAGGGAAGCCCAGATATTTCTTTACTATCTAGCCCTGAATACTACCTGGGGCTAGGAATGAGTACCGAAATTTTGGAAATGCAGCAAAAGCAGTGAGAAAAGTTCGCTAACCAAGGACTAGAGATGTTGCGATCGCTTGCAGAGGAAGCAACCAATAGTGGTGTCAGTACTGAATTTGATCAACAACCAGGTAGCCCTGGGCGCACCATCTGTGAATTTGCCCGTAATGGCAAATATGACTTAATTGTAATAGGGCATAGAGGTCGTTCTGATCTTCTTGAGTTATTTTTAGGTAGTGTCAGTAATTACGTCCTACACCATGCCTCTTGTTCAGTCTTGACTGTACGGCGCCCTGTTAATGCAAGTAAAACCGAAGCTACACAGTTAGGGAAAGTAGCGCCATCCATCTAAATCTTACTAATTTTCCAGACTATTGCAGATATGGTATTGGCAATTTGGTCAAAAGTTAAGTTTATTTTCCCTGAACCAAACAAACACCATAAAATCAAGAATTATACCAATCAATTCTTGTTAAAATATAATTAAAGGAAAGCTTGTTCATAACTACTGTAAACAAGCTTAGGTGGACGATACAAACATAATTTCAGAGGCGAAAGTTATGTTAAAGAATATATCTAGAAATCCACCCCAAAAATCTAGCTTACCTGTAGAACTCATTCCCGATCCCTGGGAAACTCCAAGTCTGACAGTTGAGACTAAATTTATTCCAGATACTTGGCAAATACCAACACAAAACCATCCTTTAGTTCCTCCTCTGGGAATTCCAGAAGCCAGAAGATTACCTCCAGCATTCAACAGTATCAAAGTGTTATTACAAGATGAGCTCAAATTAAAAGTCACTGGTGGCAAACTTAAAACCCAAATGGAGCAAGCTCTAGGATTATTGTGCTGGATGGAACATTAAGGGGAATAAGTATCTAACTTAACAAATGGTGTCACATTAAGCATGAGATGCAGGCGAAAAGCGAACTTTTATTGGGCAACCCAAGCAAATCAAAGATGCTGTCTTGGAGATTCAATGGGATTGCCCAAATATGTCTATAAATTGTGAATTTGGGTTAAAACACCTATCAATTTACTTGTGATACAAAGGCAGAGGCAGTTGCACGAGCATTTGCCATTCGCTTTACAAACAGACGAAATTAATGAGCTAAAAATCATCTCGCTTCACTAACTGCTCAAACTTGGTCATAGAATTCTTTTGATACAGTATTTCAGTTTTTGGGTAATTAAATCACCTCATATTGCATCGAGCTATTTTTAGTGCGAGTGTTAAGAAATATAACAAAAAATATAATTTTGAAGAAAATTGGCAGACCGCAAGTGATTACTCAATTAGCCAAATAATATCAGACTCCAATATCGGAATTTCCATGAGCAAGGCTTTGTCCCGCCAGCCCAGCAAAAAATATGTATTGAAATATTTACTTGGAAAAACCAACAAAGCGCTCAAACGGGAGCCATTGGAGTTTGTCCCTCACCTGTATCCGAAAAGTGCATAAATTGAACCATCGTTAATTTAAATGTGCCGACAAAGTTAATAAATAATGTGCAGGGCAAATAATTTGGTTAAAAGCAAGCATTTATCAACTTTGAATGTCTCAGGGTGACTGTTTCACTAGACACAAGTAAGATGACTAACTCCTTACATAATCTGAAAGTTTCCACTTTTGTAGACCTGCTACGCTACAGAACATTACACCAGCCAGATCAACTGGCTTTTACCTTTCTAGTGAATGGAGAAACAGAAGTAAGTAGCTTTACTTATCAAGAATTGGATCGAAAGGCAAGACAAATCGCTGCTTACCTGCAATCAATAGATGCCACTGGTGGTAGAGCATTGTTACTGTACTCTCCTGGTTTGGAGTTTGTCGCAGCGTTTTTTGGTTGTCTGTATGCGGGAGTTGTTGCTGTTCCAGCTTATCCACCCCGCGCTAACCAGTCTCTGTCGCGATTGCAAGCAATAGTGACAGACGCACAAGCAGCGATCGCACTCACAAATACCGACGTTTTATCAAATATCGAACGTAAAAGTATCGATTTTCCGGCTCTTAAGACTCTGCGCTGGATAGCAACTAACAACCTAGAAATTAGCTGGGAACAAAAATGGGAAAAACCAGTTATTACTAGTGACACACTGGCATTTCTTCAGTACACCTCTGGTTCTACAGGAATTCCCAAAGGAGTGATGCTCAGTCACACTCACTTGCTACATAACTCAGCTCAAATTCAGCAGTGTTTCGAGCATACACCCAACAGTAGGGGTGTAATCTGGTTGCCACCATACCATGATATGGGTTTGATTGGTGGAATTCTTCAGCCAGTTTACAGTGGTTTTCCGACAACACTGATGTCGCCAGTAGACTTTTTACAACGACCTGTACGCTGGTTGCAAGCAATTACTCGCTACAAAGCCACGACTAGTGGCGGCCCCAATTTTGCTTATGACCTATGCATTCGCAAGATTACTCCCGAAGAACGGCAGACTCTTGACCTCAGCAGCTGGAACGTAGCCTTTAATGGCGCTGAACCGATTCGTCGCGAAACTTTGGAACAGTTTGCTAGCACTTTTGCTGATTGTGGCTTTCACTATGAAGCATTTTACCCCTGCTATGGACTCGCTGAGGCTACTTTACTAGTTGCTGGTGGTAAAAAGGCAGCACCCCCGACAGTGAAAACATTTCAGGCTTCTAGTTTGGAACAAAACCAAGTTGTAGCAACCAGGGAAGATAATGGCAATGCCCGTACTTTGATTGGCTGTGGTCAAAGCCAGTTGCAACAAAAAATTATTGTCGTAGATCCTAAAACTTTAACTCCCTGTTTAGCTGATCAAGTCGGAGAAATTTGGGTGTCGGGTGCAAGTATTGCTGGTGGTTATTGGAACCGAACTGAAGAAACAAAGCGTACTTTTGCAGCGCAAATTAAAGATACAGGTGAGGATACATTTCTACGCACGGGAGACTTAGGATTTTTCCATGCAGGGGAAATGTTTATTACTGGTCGTCTCAAAGACTTAATTATTATTCGCGGTCGCAATCATTACCCCCAGGACATTGAAATCACAGTCGAAAAAAGCCATCCGACACTGCAATCTGCGGCAGGTGCGGCGTGTGCAATTGATGTTGCAGGCGAAGAACGGCTAGTGATTGTGCAAGAAGTGAAGCGGAGTTACCTGCGGCATTTGGATGTCAACGAAGTTATTGCAGCTATTCGGCAAGCGATCGCAGAAAATCATGAATTGCAAGTATATGGTGTGCTGCTACTCAAACCGGGAAGCATCCCCAAAACTTCCAGTGGCAAGATTCAGCGTCATGCCTGCTGTGCTGGCTTTTTGAATCAAAGTCTGGATGTGGTAGGTAGTAGTATTCTGGCAGATACCTATGAGATCAACAGCAAAGATAATCTGACTCAGGAAACTCTTTTGGCATTAGCAGCCAAAGACCGTCAGCCTCGCTTAGAGTTTTATCTTCAAGAATGCATAGCCCAAGTGCTGAAGATACCTCCTTCCCAGTTGGACTTACAGCAGCCGTTGACTAGTTTAGGTCTAGACTCGTTGATGGCTGTCGAACTGCAACACAGTATTGAAACTGATTTAGGCATAGTTTTGCCCATCTCCAGATTTCTGCAAGGTGATAGTATCGCTCAACTAGCGATCGCTATCCTGACTGAATTAACAGCACCCAGCTTTACCCAAGCAACTCCTCTCATCTCCACCGAGAAAGTTAATCTCCAACACCCTCTCTCCTATGGTCAACGGGCAATGTGGCTCCTGCACCAACTGGCACCCAAAAGTGCAGCTTACAATATTGTCAATGCTGTGCGCTTGCGAGGAGAACTGGACATTGACGCGTTGCAATATGCATTTGCAAAACTGGTAGAGCGTCATCCGGCTTTAAGGACTACCTTCACTATTGTTGACAGGGAACCTGTGCAAATAGTTCACGAACAGATGCAGATTGGCTTCCAACTCCAAGACATTTCTACCTGGAGCGAAGAATTTCTCAATCAACATCTACAGCAAACAGCTCGCCTTCCCTTTAACTTGGAGCAAGGGCCGCTCATGCGTGTACATCTGTTCGCACAGTCGGAGGTAGAACACATTCTCTTGCTGGCTGTACATCATATCGTCGTAGATTTCTGGTCTTTAGCAGTCCTCGCCCAGGAGCTAGGAATATTCTACCAAGCAAAAACAAATGGTATCTCCGTATCTCTAGCTAGACTGCCACTAGATTACACAGACTATACTCACGCTACAGCACAAATGCTAGCTAGTCCAAAAGGAGAGAAACTTTGGGCTTATTGGCAAAGACAACTAGCTGGTGATTTACCAATATTAAATTTATCTACAGACAAACCACGACCAGCAATTCAAACTGATCGAGGTGCAACAGTACCTTGGAAGTTAAATGCTGATCTAACCCAGAAACTTCAGACTTTGAGTCGCAGTCAAGGAGCGACTCTCTACATGACCTTGCTGGCTGCTTTTCAGGTACTTCTTTACCGCTATACAGGTCAAGAAGATATTTTGGTAGGCTCCCCCACAGCAGGACGAAGTCGCTCAGATTTGTCTGGATTGGTAGGTTACTTTGTTAATCCCGTGGTACTGCGAGGGAATCTTTCTGGAAATCCTAACTTCAAGGCATTTTTGGATCAAATGCGGCAAACTGTTCTTGATGCCTTTGAACACCAAGACTATCCCTTTGCCCTTTTGGTAGAACGACTACAAGCAGTCAGGGACTCCAGGCGATCGCCCATATTCCAAACTATGTTCGTTTTGGAAAAAGCCCATCTGCAAAATCAAGAAAGCTTGGCAGGCTTTGCTTTAGGCGAGACAGGGGCGCGGATGCATCTGGGTGAACTGGAAATGGAGTCTTTAGGATTGGAACAACGGGTAGCTCTGTTCGATTTAACACTGACAATGGCAGAAGTGAATGGAGAACTAGCAGCATCCTGGGAATACAATACAGACTTGTTTGCAGCCGAAACTATCTCCCGCATGGCAGGTCATTACCAAACCTTACTAGAAAGTATCGTTGCCAATCCAGCCCAGTGTATTTCAACTTTGCCGTTATTGACATCAACCGAAAGCCATCAGTTGTTAAGAGAGTGGAACCGCACTCAGACAGACTATCCCCAAAAATGCCTCCACGAGTTGTTTGCGGCTCAGGTGGAGCGTACCCCTCAGGCGATCGCGGTGATGTTTGAAAAGCAACAATTAACTTACCGCGAATTGGACAGTCGGGCTAATCAACTAGCCCATTACTTAAAGTCGCTAGGTGTAGACGCTGACACGCTGGTAGGAATCTGCATGAAGCGCTCTTTAGAGATGATAATTGGGGTGCTGGGTATTCTCAAAGCTGGCGGTGCCTATGTACCTCTCGATCCCAGCTATCCTCAAGCACGACTAGCCTTTATGCTGGAGGACAGTCAGACAACTATTTTGTTGACTCAACAAAAGCTTGTCACCAATCTGCCAGAACATACAGCCAAGGTGATTTACCTGGATACTGGCTGGGAAATTATTGCCCAAGAAAGTGCAGACTACCCAACTACAAATATTACCCCTGCTCACCTGGCATATGTCATCTACACTTCTGGTTCGACAGGGCAACCAAAAGGAGTGATGATTCCTCATCAGGGAATTGTGAATCGCTTGCTTTGGGGTATAGAGCATTATCAACTCACCTCATCTGACAGGATTTTACAGAAAACCTCCTTTAGTTTTGACGTTGCGGTTTGGGAAATTTTCGGGGCATTGCTGTCTGGGGCGCGTCTAGTCATCGCACGACCAGGTGGTCATCAGGAACCCAATTATCTGGTTCGGGTGATGGCACAAGAGCAAATTACACTTGTGGACTTTGTTCCTGCCATGCTGCAACTAGTTTTAGAAGAACCGGGCTTAGAAGCTTGTACCACACTGCGCTACGTTACCTGTGGCGGCGAAGCCTTACCCATGCAAGTGCGCGATCGCTTCTTTGCTCGTCTCAATGGTGTGGAACTCCACAACTGCTACGGCCCCACAGAAGTATCTATTGATGCTACAACCTGGAAAGTAGAACCGCACTCATCAGTAATTGCCATCGGTAAGGCGATCGCTAACCAGCAAGTGTATATCCTAGACAAGCATTTGCAACCAGTTCCGATTGGTGTACCGGGTGAATTATATGTTGGTGGTGCTGGCTTGGCGCGTGGTTATTTGAACAACCCAGATCTAACTGCTGAGAAATTTATACCCAATCCTTTTATATCTTGTAGAGAGGCAATTAATCGCGTCTCTAGAATTTACAAAACTGGTGACTTAGCTCGTTATTTAGCCAACGGTAACATCGAATTTCTTGGTCGCCTTGACGAACAAGTCAAAATTCGTGGCTTCCGTCTGGAACTTGGAGAAATTGAAACTCTGTTGCGTCGCCATCCAAGTATTGCGGAAGCTGCTGTATGTGTACGCAATCACCTAAGTGATAAATTATCCGCCCAGTATTTAGTCGTCTATGTAGTACATAAACTAGGTGCAATTAATCTGCACCAAAATGAAAGCCTGCGCATATATTTGTCTCGTTATTTGCCAGACTATATGCTTCCCAGTGCTTTCGTCACCATGCCGCAACTACCACGGTCACCAAATGGTAAATTAGACTACAGCGCACTGCCGACACCGGATGCTACCAGCCTTGAGCAAAGTGAAAGTTTTGTTCCCCCCCGTACTGCACTTGAAGAAATATTAGCTGCGATTTGGTGCGGAATTCTTCCAGTTGAACGTGTAGGTATTTACAATACTTTCTTTGAGTTGGGAGGAAACTCTTTATTAGCTATTCAAATCATCTCCCGACTAAGAGACATTTTCCGGGTAGAACTACCCCTGCAAAGCCTTTTTGAAGCAAATACCGTAGCGAAGCTGGCACAACTTTTAATTGCTCAGGAAACAAAGCCAGGACAGATGGAAAAAATTGCTCAGGTTTTCCAGAAAATCAATGCTATGTCAGCCAATGATGTAAGAGCAAGGCTTCAGCAAAAGAAACAGGAAACAGGCAACACATGAAAGACTTTCAAAACTTCTCAGAGCAAAATCCGTCATTAAAAGACAAACTAGAACTTCTCGCCTACTTTTTAGAAGAGGAGGGGGTTGAACTAGACAAAACACAAACAATTTCCCCACGAGAAAACTCAGATACAGCGCTTCTTTCATTTGCTCAACAAAGACTGTGGTTTCTCCAGCAATTACAGCCCCAAAGTTCGGCATACAACATTCCAGCTGCTATCCGTCTCAATGGTCAGTTGAATGTGGCGGCACTAGAGCATAGCATCCACGAAATCGTGCGGCGTCATGAAGTCTTGCGAACTACATTTATGATCGTAGACCAGCAACCAGTGCAAGTGGTTCACTCGGCTCTTACTTTAGTGTTGCCGACGATAGATCTCCAGGATTTACCTGAAAGCGAGCGAGAAACAAAAACTTTGCAATTGGCGACTGAAGAAGCCCAAAAACCTTTTGATTTGACACAGGGGCCGCTGTTGCGTGCTAAACTTTTGTGCGTATCGCCACAGGAACATATACTTCTGTTGACAATGCATCATATTGTCTCCGATGGCTGGTCTCTAGGAGTGTTGCTGCGGGAGTTAGCAGCGCTTTATGATGCTTTTTCTCACCACAAGTCTGTACCACTTCCTCCACTCTCCATTCAATATGCAGACTTTGCTGTTTGGCAGCGAGATTGGTTGCAAGGCGAGGTATTATCAGAGCTACTTGCCTACTGGAAGCAACAGCTGAGTGGAAATCTCCCTGTACTCCAGTTGCCCACTGACCGATCGCGGGCTGCGATTCAGACTTTTCGCGGAGCAAGGCAGGGGTTTGTGCTGCCAAAGCCTCTTTCTGAGCAAATCAAGCATCTCTGCCAGCAAGAAGGGGTCACCTTATTTATGACTCTACTGGCAGCTTTCAAAATCTTGCTTTACCGTTATACAGGGCAGGAAGACATTCTTGTCGGTTCTCCGGTTGCTAACCGTAACCATGCGGAAATTGAAAATTTAATTGGCTTGTTTATCAATACATTAGTATTGCGTACAGATTTGGCAGGGAACCCTACCTTTAGAGAACTGCTTTGTCGGGTGCGCCAGATGGTTTTAGAAGCCCACAATCATCAGGATCTACCCTTTGAGAAACTGGTGGAAACTTTGCAACCAGAGCGGAACACCAGCTATACACCTCTATTTCAGGTAATGTTCGCCCTTCAGAATACTCCTATGCCTGCCCTGGATTTTTCTGGTTTGAAATTAAGTCCATTAGAAATTGACAGTGGAACAGCGAAGTTTGACTTGACACTCGATATTTCCGAGACAGCCAACGGCATAGAAGGTTGCTGGGAATACAATACAGACTTATTTGATGCCAGCACTATTGGACGAATGACAGGGCATTTTCAAACTTTATTGGCAGGAATGGTTGCTTGCCCAAACCAGCGTTTATCAGATTTGCCTTTGCTGACATTAGCCGAACAGCATCAAATTTTGGTGGAGTGGAATCATACCCACAAAGAATATCCTCGACAAAAGTGTATCCATCAATTATTTGAAGCACAAGTAGAGCGAACTCCTGATGCCATTGCCATGGTTTGCAAAGACGAGCAAATTACCTACCGAGATTTGAATAAACGCGCCAATCAACTAGCCCATTACCTGGAGAAAGTAGGTGTTCAACCAGAGGTACGGGTAGGTATATGTGTTGAGCGATCGCTTCAGATGATTATAGGTCTATTAGGTATTCTCAAAGCTGGCGGTGCTTATATTCCCCTTGATCCTAGCTATCCCCAAGAACGCTTGGCATTCATGTTGCAAGATGCCCAAGCCCCAATACTGCTTACCCAAACACAAATACTTGCCAAATTTCCCCAGCATTCGGCACAAGTCGTCTATCTAGATACTGACTGGAAAACTATCCATCAAGAAAGTGAGGATAACCCCAATACTCAAGTGCTATCTTCACACAATGCCTACGTACTTTACACTTCCGGCTCTACAGGTAAACCCAAAGCTGTTGTAATTGAACATCACAGTACGGTAGCCTTTCTAGATTGGGCAAGACAGGTATTTACTGACAAGGATCTAGCTGGGGTTTTAGCAGCAACTTCCATCTGCTTTGATTTGTCTATCTTTGAGTTATTTGCACCTCTTTGCTGGGGAGGTAAAGCAATTCTGGCAAACAACGTTTTACATCTTCCAAATTTACCTGCCAAGGAAGAAGTCACTCTAATTAATACAGTTCCTTCTGCAATAGCTGAATTACTAAGATTAAATGCCATACCTACTTCTGTACGCACTATAAATTTAGCGGGTGAACCTCTTGCGAAAAAGCTTGTACAGCTGCTGTATAAACATAGTAGTGTACAACAGATCTTCAATCTTTATGGGCCTTCGGAAGACACGACCTATTCTACATTTGCTTTGGTGAAACCAGAGGATAGTGTAGTATCCATCGGTCGTCCCATTACCAATACCCAAGTTTATGTTTTAGACCGTGATCTCAAACCCGTACCCATTGGAATTCCAGGTGAATTATATATCAGTGGTGAGGGATTAGCCCGTGGCTACCTTAACCGTTCCGAGTTAACTGCACAAAAGTTCATTCGTAACCCGTTTAGTAGCGAGCTAGAGTCACGTCTTTATAAAACTGGCGATCTAGTACGCTATTTACCTGATGGAAATCTTGAATATATTGGGCGACTAGACCATCAGGTAAAAATTCGTGGCTTCCGCATCGAGTTAGGTGAAATTGAGATTGTGCTGAGTCAACACCCAGCTGTGCAAGAGACTATAGTTGTTGCCAGAGAAGATATTCCTGGAAATAAGCGGTTAGTAGCCTACCTTGTCCTGCATCAGCAGCCAACACCAACAATTAGTGATTTGCGCCGCTTCCTGAAACAGAAGCTACCAGAATACATGGTACCTTCTTCCTTTGTGATGCTAGACACTTTACCGCTGACGCCTAATGGCAAGGTAGATCGTCGCGCCCTACCAGCACCTGAGATGGCTGTTCCCGAACGAGAACTCACTTTTGTAACCCCTCGAAATCCGATTGAGGAGATGTTAGCAGGTATCTGGACCAATATTTTGGGTATTGAGAAAGTTGGCATTCACGACAACTTCTTTGAACTAGGCGGACATTCCTTACTAGCAACGCAACTCATCTCACAAGTGCAGACAAACTTAAAAGTGGAATTGCCATTGCGTAGCTTGTTTAAAGCTCCCACAGTTGCCGGACTGGCTGAGTGTATTCAGACGGTGCGCAGAAGCGGGCAATCTACAGTAGACCTCCCGTTATTACCCATGGCACTTGATAAAGACATCCCTATGTCTTTTGCTCAAGCTAGACTTTGGTTTCTTGAACAGTTGCAACCTGGTAACTCTCTTTATAACATTGCTGCTGCCATTCACATCCAGGGACGTCTAAATGTAGTAGCCCTCAAGCAGAGCTTTGACGAAATCCTTAGGCGTCACGAAGCTCTAAGAACCAACTTTACTGTTGTAGATGGGCAACTGATTCAGGTGATTACCCAGAACTTGAGCCAGACACTGCCAATAGTAGATCTCCAAAAATTACCTGAGCCTGAGCGGGAGATCCAAGTTCAGCAACTCGCTATTAAGGAAGCACAGCAGCCCTTTGCTCTAGAGCGAGACCCATTGTTGCGAACTACCTTGCTGTGGTTGGACGATGAGGAGTATGTGTTGCTCTTGACAATGCACCACATCGTCAGCGATGGTTGGTCTATAGGGGTTTTGTTTCAAGAAATAGCAGTACTCTACGAAGCCTTCTGTACTGGCAAGCCTTCGCCCCTTCCTGAACCCTCAATTCAGTATGCAGACTTTGCTGTTTGGCAGCGACAGTGGCTACAAGGTGAAGTTCTAGAAGCTCTACTTTTCTATTGGAAACAGCACCTTAGTGGCAGCCTTCCTGTACTGGAATTGCCCACCGACCGACCTCGACCAGCAGTACCAACCTTTCAAGGCTCAATACAATCGTTGGTGCTACCTAAGCTGCTAACGGAGAAACTCAAGCTTCTCAGCCACAAAGAAGGGGTGACTTTGTTCATAACACTGTTGACAGTGTTTAAGATATTGCTCTACCACTACACCGGGCTGGATGACATTCTGGTGGGATCGCCAATCGCCAACCGCAACCGAACCGAGATTGAAGGACTGATTGGCTTCTTTACTAACACGCTGGTACTTCGCACCGACCTATCAGGCAATCCCAGTTTTCGGGAGCTACTGAGTCGGGTACGTGAGGTAACCCTGGGAGCTTATGACCACCAAGATTTGCCTTTGGAGAAGCTGGAGGAGGAATTGCAACCAGAGCGGTATATAAAACGTGTACCACTGTTTCAGGTAATGTTCGTCTTTCAGAATACTCCTAAACCTTTCCTAGAGTTTTCAGGGTTAACCTTGAAACAAATCGAAGTCGATAGCGGGATAGTTAAGCGTGATTTAACGCTCGATTTATCAGAAGAACCAGAGGGGCTGAATGGCAGTTTTGAATACAATTCTGACCTCTTCAATCCCGCTACCATCGCCCGGATGGCGAGATATTTTCAGACCTTGCTGAAAAATATTGTTACTAATCCCGATCTGCACCTGTCGGAATTGTCAATGGCGATCGCTTCCCGTTGCGATTGACTATTCCAAAATCTTCAAGCCCTCGGATTTATCCGTAGGGTCAATCCAAAATCGGATGACACAAATTGAGAAAAGGAAGGCTATAAATATGCTTCTTGAACAGGTTTATGAAAACGCACCAACCGTAAAAAGCGGTACTCATTACACAACTATTAATGAGTTCACCGATCAACAGCCTGCATTGCGACCCGATGTACTGATCGAAGCACGAAACAGGTTATGTAAAATCGGCGAATTCGTTGCCAATAAAATACTCGTTGAGGAAGATAAAGGGGCGATTCTCGGTGCTGCTATTTGCTTAGAAAAAAAGCTGCCGCTTGCTGTAGCTAGATGGTACAACTATGATTTAATCAATTCTTTAGTAGTACCAATTAAATCCGAGTATTTCACCGGAAATCTATACATGAACGGTATTTCCCCCGGTGATCGAGTAGTTATAGTTGATGACACCATCAGCACTGGAGGCACACTTGCTGCACTCATAGAAGCAGTCAACAAAGCTGGTGCGAAAGTTGTTGAAATACTCGTTGCAGTGGAAAAGGTCGACTATGGCGGAGTTAAAAAAATACAAGCAAAGTATAACCTGCCAGTAAAATCACTAATTCAAATTTCCATAGATCCACTCACGCATCGCACGAAAGTTCTGACAAACAAGATTACCCATCTACAAACCGCACAATGAACTCGAAAGTATCACATTCAGTTTTAGATGCCATCGGCAATACCAATCTCTATCAAATCAAACATATTGCCGAACCTGGTTCAGCTAACATCTTCGCAAAATGCGAATTTAAAAATCCCACTGGTAGTCATAAAGACCGAGTTTTCAACTATATCATCAATGAGTTAGAGGCTTGTGGTGTAATCAAGCCAGGAATGACGCTTGTGGACTGTTCGACCGGAAATGGTGGTGCTGCGCTTGCTCAAATTGGCAGCCTCAAGGGTTATAAAGTGGTTATCTTTATGCCAGCAGGCATGACGATAGAGCGCAAAACTCAAATTCAATCCTTTGGGGCCGAAATTATCGAAACGCCCAGTAACGCTTTCTTAGAATATGCCGAACAAAAAGCACACGAGTATGTCCGCGAACATCCAAACAGTTACTTTTTAGACCAATCAAGCAACCAATTGAATTGGCGGGCATGGTGTCAATGTGGTGTTGAGATAGTCGAGTATTTTCGCGCCTTAGATCAGAAAGTCGATTTATTTGTGTGTAGCATTGGCACAGGCGGTACCTTTTCTGGAATTGCCGAGCAACTAAAAGCCGCATTTCCAAACATGAAAACTGTTGCTGTCGAGGTTGAGCAATCAGCACCACTCTACGCGAAGCTTCATCGTCAAGAATTCGTACATTCTCCCCACAATCTGATGGGTCTCGGCCCAGGGAAAATAGCCAAAAATCTTCGAGAGGATCTTGTTGATGATGTTGAAATGGTTTCGGGGGATGACAGTTGGAACATGATGAAAAAGCTGATCCGGGAAGAGAAACTCTTTGTCGGGCCAACAGCTGGAAGTAATATGTTTGTCACACAGAAGTACGCCCGAACTCTTGGATTAGATAAGAATATTGTCACCGTCTTATTTGACTCGGCATGGAAGTACTTCAGTATTTGGGATGGCAAGTATACCGAATATGAATCCCATAGGACAATAGTTTAGTTATAGCCTGGGCGGATTGAACTTTGCAGATGCAACGCCTGTCTACATCGATATGACATTGTGCGATCGCTTGCGTCAGCTATGCCTAGTTGCTCGTTGATTGACGTTAGGTGTCACTGAAAACTTAATCCTGCACCAAAGGCAAGTTCAAAGGCGCATTCAGCCTCTTTGACAAGGCGGTGCGTTAGCTTCCGAGTGATTATTTTCAATTTCAAAAGGCTCCATGAAAGATAATTGCGGAATATTTGCTGCTTACGATCTTACTGGCTTGCACAATGTGATATCGAACGTTATCGACGGGCTTTCCGCCCTCCAACATCGTGGGCAACTGAGCGCTGGTATCACATACCACAATCCATACCAAGGGCGACCTTTACAGACTTTCAAAGCCAATGGCTTAGTAAAAGATGTGTTTAAGGGGGTTGCCAAGGAACAGTTTACTCTCTCTGATGTTTTTTCTGGAACGGCGGTCATTGGTCATGTACGTTATGCAACCTGTGGAACGGATGAGCCTGAATTAGCTCAACCCTTTGAGTGGCAAGCTCAAAATCCTTCTCACTGCTTCGCTTTTTGTTTTGCTGGTAATGTTACTAATTATGCGGAGGTTACAGAACTGATAGAGCGGGCTGGTTTCCACTTGCAATATGAGAGCGATGCTGAGGCGCTCACTTTCTATCTCGGCATACTGCGGGAAAATCAGCTAATGCTGGACATATGCGATCTATTTCGGCAAATGCAAAGGACTGTTGATGGGGCATTCAACTGTGCTTATCTAGATGCTGAAGGCAATCTTTCAGTGTATCGCGATCGGCACGGCTTTCGTCCCCTCCATTACATAATCACTGACGATGGTTTTGTGTTCTTCGCCAGTGAAACCAATGCATTATTGCGATACGGGAAAAACATCAAAGTGGTTAAACCAGGAGAACTGATCTGCGTTCATAAGAATCTGAAACAGGTCAAGTCTACACAACTGTTTACTCCTCAACGAAGTCATTGCTTCTTTGAATTTGTATACTTTTCTCATCTTGCTTCGACTTTCGAGGATATACCGATTTATCAGGCACGGGAGAAACTTGGAGAAAACCTTGCTGTAGGAGAAAGCGAAGAAATTGACGGCAATTGTGTTGTCATTTCTGTTCCAGAGTCGGCATCAATTATAGGTAGATCCTATGCCAATGCCCTTGGACTGCCTCACAAGGATGGAATTATTAGTAGTCGATACAGTGGACGAACCTTTATTGAACGCGAACGTTCAAAAAAAGCTTACGAAAAATATTCATTCGTCTCTCACGTCATCGACAACAAGCGCGTATTCATCGTAGATGATAGTCTAGTTCGCGCAACTACCCTCCGAGCGATTCTGGAACTTATGCAAAAGCAGTGTACTCCAAAAGAAATTCATTTGAGGATAGCATCTCCGCCAATCTTGTCCCCTTGTTTTTACGGTATTGATATTCCAAACCAAAAAGAACTTTTTGCACCTACATTTGCTGCGCAATTAAACGCAGGTATGCTGCCAACATCAACCTTGAATCAAATGGCAGAAATATTGAATGTTCAGTCCCTGCGTTTTCTTTCTCTTGAAGGGCTGATTGATGCGATCGACATTAAAATTGAGGATACCTGTCTAGCGTGTATCAACTCTCAATATCCGACGCCAGGTGGTGTCAGGTTATTCAATCAGATGCAGCGATCGCAAAAATATAGGTTTGAAGTTTCTACTATTCCTATTTAAGGTTGTGATAATCACATGAGAACCAGTTATCATATATCAACATCTGAACAAGTTGCAACAAATCTTCGAGCGGTCAGAGCCAAGGTTTCCCAGGCAGCACAGGCTGTAAATCGAGCATCAGGATCAGTGTCTTTAATTGCAGTCAGTAAAACCCACGGTTGCGATACGGTACGAGCAGTACTTGATGAGGGGCAAACAATCTTTGGCGAGAGCAGGGTACAAGAGGCTACCAGTAAATGGTCAGAATTGAGGGTTGAGTATCCCGACATCGAACTACATCTAATTGGCCCGTTGCAGACTAACAAAGCAAGAAAAGCTGTAGCTCTTTTCGATGTGATTCAAACTCTGGATAGCCTAAAACTTGCTGAATCTTTAAGCAAAGAAATGAAACGGCTAGGACGCTTCCCAAAATGCCTTGTTCAAGTTAACACTGGCGAAGAACTCCAAAAAGCCGGAGTAACTCCTTGGGAAGCAAATCAGTTCATTGATACTTGCATCAAAGATTTTCAACTTCCTATTTTTGGTGTGATGTGTATTCCACCAGCCGATCTTGATCCAGCACCGCATTTTAACTTGCTCAGAGAAATTGCCGAACGATACCAATTGCCTGCGATCAGTATGGGAATGAGCAGAGATTACGAGTTGGCAATCCGTTGTGGTGCTACTCACGTTCGGGTTGGAACTGCAATTTTCGGTCATCGAGTTACGTGACAGTATTGTGATAATAGGAGATAGGTAACAGGGGACAGGGTTAAAAGACTTTTGGTGTCTAAGTTTTATAATTTGTTGATGTCTTAAACACTTTGGCTGTTGCCATCACACTATCGACTCATCTTGTAAAAAGTTTGGAATTGTAATTACCTTGCCATTTGTTTACTTGCTTTTTCTAGGAGTGTCAAATGAAGTCGGAATCAAAATTGTGTTTGATTGTCGATGCCTATTCAACTGGTCGATTCCTGCCATCGGAACTAAGAAAACATGGGTTTGATTGCGTTCATGTCCAGAGTACACCAGTCATTCCGGAGATTTATAGAGCGTCTTTCAATCGAGCAGACTTCATTGAAAATATTATTTATGAAGGCAATCTAGATGAAACACTAGAACGAGCCTCCCAGTACAATATCGCTTTCCTGATTGTGGGAACCGAATCCGGAGTTGAACTGGGTGACATCCTCAGCGAAAAAATGGAATTGCCTTCAAACAAATCTGCGTTCAGCAAAGCCAGACGTAACAAGTTTGAGATGGTCGAGGCACTTCGCAATGCTGGTCTTAGATGTGTAAATCATATCAAGTCTGCAACTGTTGATGAGATTCTTTCATGGGCGAACAACAGAGGAAAATGGCCAGTTGTGCTGAAGCCGATCAATAGTGCGGGTACCGACAATGTTATTTTTTGCGCAAACGAGAGCGAGATTGTTTTGGCTTTTGAGCGAATCATCCAAAGCCGAAATCTGATGGGTCAGCCAAACAGTGAGGTTCTTGCCCAAGAATTTCTTGATGGAACTGAGTATTTTGTCAATACTGTAAGTGTGCAAGGTAAGCATCATGTTGCCGAGATTTGGCAGTATCATAAACGGAAAGTACCCGACGGTGGCTACATTTATGATATGGAGGAACCCTTACCATTTGAGGGGGTAGTGCAAGCGGAACTTCGCGACTATATCAAAGATGTACTGGACGCCCTGAAAATTCAGTTTGGGCCTGCTCATAGTGAAGTCATGATGATAGAACAGAGACCAGTTTTAATCGAAACTGGTGCAAGATTGGCTGGCTCTATCCTTCC
Source organism: Chlorogloeopsis sp. ULAP01 (assembly GCF_030381805.1). Classification (NCBI taxonomy): domain Bacteria; kingdom Bacillati; phylum Cyanobacteriota; class Cyanophyceae; order Nostocales; family Chlorogloeopsidaceae; genus Chlorogloeopsis; species Chlorogloeopsis sp. ULAP01. The sequence goes on along the minus strand of NZ_JAUDRH010000007.1, from coordinate 48,593 downwards.
CGCAGCCGTTTCAAAATCTATGGGGTGCAATCAGGTTGAACTTACTGTGGAATCTTATGTTCACCCTGAAAAATTTTTGGAAAAAGTCGCAAAGCCCTATTCGCTTCATAAAAATCTGCTTTACGTGTCCTTGATTTCAGAACGCGAGGGTATCCTAAAATCGATGTCTCAGATTGATGAAATTAGAAAGCTGCCGTCTTTTTTCGATATGTATTTGTCGATTTCTGTTGGCAGTCAGCTAAGAAAAACTATCGATTCACTCACATCTCCTGGTTATGTTTATCTTATCCACGAAGATTCGGAGGTTCTTCGCAAAGACTACCACACCATTCGCGAGCTTGAGCGAAACGGTTTGTATGAAGTGGTCTGAAAAGACGTAAAGTTATGCCAATTCTCCAACAAGAGGCATTTTAACTGGAAGTTTTAACTCAATCTATTTATACCCAACAGAGTTAACTGTTGAGAATAATGAGAAAAAGAAGATGGCAAAATGCTTTGCAATTCCTCAAATGTGGGTTTTCATCTTCATCTGGTTTGGGCAACTTGTCTCGCTCATCGGCTCCGGTCTCACCGGCTTTGCTCTGGGTGTCTGGGTGTATCAGCGCACTGGTTCGGTCACACAATTTGCGCTCATTTCACTGTTCACTACGCTGCCAGGCATCCTGGTATCACCGCTAGCAGGCGTACTGATTGATCGCTGGGATAGACGCTGGGCAATGATATTGAGTGACTCTGGGGCGGCGTTGAGTACTTTTGCGATCGCCCTGCTCTTATTGGCGGGCAGGCTAGAAGTCTGGCAGATTTATCTAGCGAGTGCAGTAAGTTCCGCCTTTAGCGCTTTTCAATGGCCAGCTTACGTGGCTGCTACTACGTTGCTCGTTCCCAAACAACAACTCGGTCGTGCTAGTGGTATGGTACAGCTAGCAGAAGCAACAGCGCAAATTCTCTCACCAGCGATCGCGGGAGTTTTGGTTGGTCAAATCCAGGTTGAAGGTGTCATCCTAATTGATTTTGCCACTTTTGTGTTTTCTCTGTTCACACTACTGAGTGTCCGATTTCCTAGCCCCAAAACTACCACTAATAGTCAAGCCGGGAAAAGCTCGCTACTACAGGAGGCGTCATACGGTTGGAGTTATATATCTGATCGACTTGGACTGTTGAGTCTACTCATATTTATTGCTGCTGTTAATTTTCTCACCGGAATTGTCAGTGTGCTGGTTACTCCTTTGGCTTTAGCTTTTACCTCCGTGGCGATGCTTGGTCAGGTACTAACCACTGGTGGCTGCGGTATGCTAGTTGGCAGTCTGGTGGTGAGCGTTTGGGGAAATTTCAAGCGGCCTATTTATGCAGTTTTTAGCTTTACGCTGTTGGGTGGTTTAGCCATTTTCTTGGCGGGATTCAAACCTTTGCTCCCAGTCTTCTTTGTGACTGCCTTTGTTTACTTTTTCGGCTTGCCAATCATTAACAGTGCCAGTCAGGTGATTTGGCAGAAAAAAGTCGCACCTGAGGTACAAGGACGGGTATTTGCTGTGCGCCGTGCGATCGCTTGGGCAGCGTTGCCTCTTGCTTATCCAGTTGCCGGAGTGTTGGCTGACAAAGTTTTTGAACCACTATTAGCTGTTAACGGGGCGCTAGCTGGTAATGTGGGACAAGTGATTGGTATCGGCAAAGGATATGGCATTGCCCTATTGTTTGTGGTCATTGGAACACTCACTGTTGTGCTAACGGTTGCAGGTTATCTGTATCCCCGTTTGCGATTGGTGGAAGAAGAATTACCAGATGCGATCGCCGATCCACTTCCTGTGATAGTGATCCCAGAAGAATAAAAACACAGAGGTACAGGGAGCGCGGAGGAATAAGAGTTAGGTTATATCTTGCACCTATTGTTCGACTGCTAAGAAATAAATTTCAAAGGCTAAAAGCGAAAGTAAGCTTTAGCTTACTAGACATATCTTTTAGTCCGTTTCAACGGACTTTAGCTATAAGACTTGTACTTTAGTACAAGGATGTTCTGCTCACAATCAGCGCATGAAAAATCGACCACCGATACACAAGATAATTTATTTTGCACGGCTACTTATTTGAATATGAAAAAGCTGAGATTTTTTACTTTTTTATTAATCCTATTTTTTGCATTGCTTGGAATTTATCAGGTACAGCCGCCTGCCGCAGTACCCATAAATGCACCTCTAGTTGAGTTTTCTTCTGGTCGAGCGATGAAATATCTGGAAGCGATCGCCCAAAAACCCCACCCTATAGGTTCACCAGAACAGGCAAGAGTACAAGATTACATTTTCAATCAACTGAGTGCTATGGGACTTAGCCCAGAAGTTCAGAAAACAACTGTTGTTAACCCAAGATGGGGTACTCCATTTATCGCCGGAACTGTGCATAACGTTGTTGCCAAAATCCCAGGAACAGATAATACTAAGGCTATCTTGATTGCTGCTCACTACGACTCGGTTCCTAGTGGCCCTGGTGCTAGTGATGACGGTGCTGCGGTTGCGGCAATGCTGGAAACTATCAGGGCATTAAAAGTAAGTTTACCTTTAAAAAATGATGTTATTTTTTTGTTCAGTGATGGTGAAGAACCAGGGCTTTTAGGGGCAAAGGCTTTTGTAGATGAGCATCCTTGGGCTAAGGATATTGGTCTTGTATTTAATTTTGAAGCACGGGGAAATAGTGGTGCCTCGGTAATGTTTGAAACCAGCAGCGAGAATGGTTGGTTGATTAATGAGTTTGCTAAAGCTGTGAAGCATCCTGTGGCAAATTCACTCACATATAACATTTACAAATTTTTGCCCAATGATTCCGATTTGACGATGTTCAAAGCGGCGGGATTAGCCGGATTTAATTTTGCTTATTTAAATGGTGTCGTTTATTATCATTCTTTTGCTGACAATTTAAAAAATATTGATGAACGCAGCCTTCAACATCACGGTGGGTATGCTTTGGCTTTGACACGTCATTTTGGCAACTTAGATTTACAAAAACTGAAAACTAATGATGCTGTTTATTTTGACATATTGGGTTTAGCGCTGATTCACTATCCCGGAGCCTGGGTTGCTCCGTTGACAGCTTTTGTCAGCTTATTATTTGTTGGGGTGGTAGTACTCGGTTGGAGAAGAAGACAGTTAACTTTTGCTGGGATGACTTTAGGCTTTTTTGCTTTTCTTGGCAGTATATTCATTGCGGTAATAATTGTGACGCTGGCTTGGTGGATGATAAGTAGCTTTCACAGTGAGTATAAAGCGATTCTTCAAGGTGATACTTATAACAGTAATTTTTATGCGATCGCTTTTGTTGCTCTCTCTATTGCAGTAAATTCAAGTCTCTACGTTTATTTCCGCGAAAAAGCCAGCGTACAAAATTTAACAGTTGGCGCATTGCTGTGGTGGCTAATATTAATGGTGTTAACTAGCGTATTTTTACCAGGGGCTAGTTATTTATTTACATTGCCACTACTGTTTAGCTTGATCGGATTGGGATTTATATTCACCACCAAAGAACGGAACTATACCAAGGAAAAACGCTGGCTGGTTTTGTCTGTTTGTGCCATCCCAGGAATTATTTTACTTGTTCCTACAATCTACCTAGTATTTGTTGCACTTACTCTGAGTATGTTTGGAGTAGTAACAGTTATGGTAATGCTACTACTAGGGCTGCTAATTCCTCATCTTTCCCTGATGTCAATGCCAAACAAATGGTTTTTGCCTCTCACTTCGATAGTAATTAGTTTAAGTTTTATTCTTTTTGGTAGTTTCACGGCAGGTTTTAGCGCCCAACATCCTAAACCAAACAGTATATTTTATGGATTAAATGTAGATACAGGAAAAGCCATCTGGGCAAGTGCCGATGAAAAGCCAGATGAATGGACATCACAATTTATTTCTCAGGATATAAAACAAATTAAATTAGCTGAATATTTACCTACACTACCAAGAAAATTTCTCACAAGTCAGGCTCCTGTAGTACCAATAACCCCACCAAATTTAGAGTTAGTTAGTAACAAAATTATCGGTGGAGTGCGAAGCTTGCAGATTCATATTACTTCACCGAGGCAAGCACGGGTTCTGCGAGTATTTGTAGACTCAAATACGAAAGTTTTAGCTGCTGCGATTGATGGCAAACGAATTGATAATAACTCTACAGGCACGCACACTGAATTGGAAAAACCTTGGGGATTCAATTATTTTGCCCTACCTCAAGAGGGGATAAAGCTAACTTTAGAAATCAAGACATCCCAACCAGTCAAAATTAGAGTTGTGGATCAATCAGATGATCTGCCTGAAATTCCAGGTAAATCTTTTCAGCAAAGACCAAACTATATGATGTCTACAGCTTTTAGATTAAGTGATTCGACTCTAGTGAGTAAATACTTTACTTTGTAAGATGAAATCAGTGGTTATGCAAAATAAAAGGCAACTCTAAAGAGAGAATTTCTCATGTCTATGTGTCTACCCGCAGGGTAGAAAAGAGGATTTTAGAGAGATTTTGCGTAATATCAAATTGGCGAGCGGGAGTCTTGTTTCAAAATTCTGGAATAGCCTATTAATCAATAGTTTTAATCCAAAATCCGTCTTGAAAAGCTTTGAGCCACCTTGTGGAGGAGCAACGCTTTCGGAGGAAACCTCCACACCCTTACGAGAAGCCACTCCGCGTCTACAAACTTTTCGCAAAATCCACGCATTGGTATAAGCCCTATTTGTACTGAAATCTTACCCTTGGAGGAAGTAGTATTCCATCGACTTTTCTACTCTAAACGTGAAAGCAAACGCCATATGAGCAGATATGATGCGAATACTTCTGGTAAAAGACAAAATAATCCAATTAGTAACTTCTAATACGATATTGTCACAGACAGATCATATCGTGGATGGATTTGAAATAAAGACTGGGTTTTTCCTGCTGCCCTTCCGTAAGCTACGCACTTTCCATGAAAGCTTTATCTTCGTAAGCACGTAGAGACTTCTGTTTCCTCTAGGGGTTTTTGCAGGGTACAGTTGCTATGTGTTGTGGATACCTGTGAGAGCGGCTTTGTGTAAAGTCAAATGTAACGTCCAAGATGGGAACTGTCTCACTTACAGCCTTATTTTCAAGATAAAGAATAAAATTTTTCATTTATTCACCGTAGTTGTCATTTTCCTGTCACATTTGCTCTTAAATATGAAATCAGGAACATAACTCAAGATTCCTCGGTTTTTTATAAATATGCACAAGGATTTTAGTTATGTATTTTCGTTTGATGAGGCAAATTGTGTCTATACTAGGTTTTGCAGTTGCGATCGCAGGATTTAGCGGATTCAAAGCTAATGCCCATGCATCCCCTGTATCTAAACCAGTTGCCGAACAAAAAACAACTTCTTTGGCTACTAATCAAAAGATAGCGCAAGGATTTTCACCAGGTAGAGCTACCCGTGGAGGGCGTAGCTATATCGGAGTTGGCGGCAATATTGGCTTGGGAGGCGATACCACTTTAAGTGAAGGTGCCTTTTCTGTAATTACCAAAATTGGCTTGGGCAGAAACTTTTCTGTTCGCCCTGCCGCCTTGATTAGAGACAATCCAGTTTTTCTCATTCCTGTGACAGTTGACTTTGTCACTCAATCGGTAACAGGTACGCCCCAACAACAACTGAATGTAGCTCCCTACTTAGGTGCAGGTGCACTGATTTCCACAGGTGACGATGACGATCTGGGCTTTTTGTTGAGCGGCGGTGTTGATGTCCCCTTATCAAATCAAGTGACGGCGACTGCTGGAGTTAATGTTGGTTTTATTAATGATACTGAAGTTGGACTACTATTGGGCGTGGGCTACAACTTTTAGAACTTTCACGCAAGGGTACTTTTAGTGAATAGACGTGAGGATTACGCTTCCTTTAAGCAAGAAGCTACAACCGAAGTAGCAAGCCCAAAGCCATCACTGACATTATTTGATGCGGTTGCTTTAATTGTCGGTATTGTCATAGGCGCAGGTATTTTTGAAACCCCTGCTGTGGTAGCTGCTAATACTGGGAATGGATTGACAGCACTGTTGTTATGGTTAGTTGGGGGCTTAATATCTCTAATTGGCGCTTTGTGTTACGCAGAGTTAGCAACTACTTATCCGGATGTAGGAGGTACTTATTATTACCTCAAGCGTGCTTTTGGATTAAATGTTGCCTTTTTGTTTGCCTGGGCGCGAATGACTGTGATTCAAACAGGCTCAATTACTCTGCTAGCATTTATTTTTGGGGATTATCTTTCTGAGGTGTTACGCCTTGGCAGTTTTTCCTCTTCTTTATATGCAGCAGCAGCGATCGCTTTACTTACTGGCTTAAACATTCTTGGTTTGCAGCAGGGCAAGTGGATGCAAAACTGGCTAACTGCTGCGAAAGTTATCGGTTTGCTGTTAGTAATTGGCATTGGAATTGTCGCTGTTGGTACTCCTGCTGCTCCTAGTTCACCTTCTCCCCCGACACAAGGATCTTGGGGACTGGCAATGCTATTTGTTTTATTGTCTTACGGTGGCTGGAATGAAGCAGCTTTTATCTCTGCGGAAATTCAGAATCGACGGCGCAATATTCTGCGATCGCTAATTTGGAGTATAGGCATTATCACCGCTATTTACTTGTTGATCAATGTGGCTTATTTACGGGGTTTGGGATTTGCCCAAATGGCACAGTCACAAGCAGTGGCAGCCGCTTTAATGCGAAACATACTTGGGCAACCAGGAGCGGTATTTATCAGTCTTTTGATCGCTATTTCTGCTTTAGGTGCAATCAATGCCACTATTTTTACAGGCGCACGTACAAATTATGCACTAGGGCAAGACTTTTCTTTGTTCGGATTTATGGGACACTGGCAGCAACGTTCCAGCGCTCCTACGTCTGCCTACCTTTTGCAAGGGGCGATCGCTCTAGTTTTGGTGTTATTGGGTGCCTTCACCCGTAGAGGTTTTGAAACGATGGTGGACTATACTGCACCAGTTTTTTGGTTTTTCTTTTTACTTTCAGGGATATCTTTGTTTGTGCTGCGCAGACAAGATCCTAATGTAGCACGCCCATTTCGTGTACCTTTGTATCCACTGACACCACTACTTTTTTGTTTAGTTTGTGGCTACCTGCTTTATTCCAGCTTGGCTTACACCAATGTGGGAGCAATTGTGGGCGTTTTAGTAGTTGCTGCGGGTATACCATTTTTGCTATGGAACCAGCATCGTTACCGCAGAAGTTAGTGATTGTGGCAGGAAACAGGGTTGGAACTCTTTTGATGTCAGGGTTTTATCATCAGTTAATGTCCTAAATTACCTGGCAACTGCTATGAGCCACAAAACATCCCTAGTTCCTATAGATCTTAGTTTTTAGTTCAATCTTGATTCAGGATATAAATTATGCAGACAAAAAAATTACTCCTTGGCGTACTTACTGGAATTAGTGTTGCCAGCTTAAGTATTGCTGGATGCACTACCCAACAGGATAATGTAGCAGTAGATTCCCAACAAACACCTGCTTCCACCACCGCAGCACAACAAGAACCTGTTAATAACACTCAAGCCCAAGCACCTGCACCCACTACCACAACCAAGCCTCAAGAACGCCCAGCTGATGTTCCGTATGTACCGACACCCCAGCAAGTTGTAGACAGAATGCTACAACTTGGACAGGTAAATAAAAATGATGTTGTTTACGATCTTGGTAGTGGTGACGGAAGAATTCCAATTACTGCCGCACAGAAATATGGAGCGAGGGGAGTTGGTATCGACATCGATCCAGAACGTATTCAAGAGGCTAACGAGAATGCTCGTAAGGCAGGAGTAACTGATCGCGTAGAGTTTCGTCAGCAAGACTTATTTAATACTGACTTGAGTGAAGCAACAGTAGTAACGCTTTATTTATTGCCTGATATTAACGTCAAACTCCGTCCCAAGCTATTGAAGGAACTCAAACCAGGGACTCTTGTAGTTTCTCATGCTTTTGATATGGGCGAGTGGAAACCGGAAAGGGTAGAGCAAGTGGAGGGAAGAACAATTTACGTTTGGAGAATTCCTAAGAACCCCCCAGCTAATTTGTTATAAATTTGATTACCATCTAGTTTCCCATTAACAAAAAGCCTGGTTACTCTCATGCAACCAGGCTGAAATTTATATTACACAATCACACTACGAGGCACACAATATGTGTTTATTCACTGGCAATAAAACAATTCATCAAAGCCAAGTTTAAGCAGTTGCTTGTTCTAAATTGACTTTAACGACTTTATTTTTTTCTGCTTGAGCTTTTGGCAATGTCAAGTTCAAGATTCCATCTTTATATTCTGCTGTGACATTTGTATTTTCAATCCGAGTAGATAGAGGAATTAGACGTTGGAATTTACCGTAGTAAAATTCACTCTTTGTAACACCCTTGTCTTCGGTTTTAGTTTGTTGTTTGCGTTCACCGCTAATGTAAACAGCATCTTCTGTCACTTGCACATCAAGCTCTTTAGCTTCCATTCCTGGAACTTCTAGCTTGAGATGAATAGCATCATCTGTTTCAGAAATTTCAGCAGCAGGAACTCTTGTCAAATCTTTTTCCCATGATGTATATGGGGCTAAAGTTTCTTCAAATAAACGGTTAAATTGACGTTGTAGAGTGTCAACTTCTCTCCAAGGGTTCCAACGAACTAGTGTCATATATATTCCTCACTTCACTGAAATTTTGTTTAATTAGTTATTGCTTAATTTTGTTTACATCTTTATATTATGTAGATTTAAAAAAGAGTAAATTCGGTTTTTCTCACTAAGTTAATGATGATTACCGTACATTTATTTCTAATCAAAAATTACGGTTAACTATAGTATTTAGGTTCGGTAAACGCGACTAAAAAAATATTGATTTTTTCTTCGTATTTATTCATTAGCCAGTACGCTTATTGAGAATGCGATCGCTCCTGGGCTTCTTACCGAAGAAAGTTGAATTCTTTCTTTGGAATGTAGTGCAAGCGATCGCATCAGTCTTAAGATGAACCACTAAATCTAAAATCTTAATTACATAGCACAATCACGCACAGGTAAGAAAAAATGACTTATAACAGACAAATTGCCTATCCTATAGCTCCAAGAGAGTATTTAGAGCGTACAGACACAGGTAAGTTACTTGCCCATAATCGCCGTGTTAAGCGCTTTAAGGTACAGCAAGCCTTAGAGCACCGTATTCTCAAAATCATTGCGATTTCCTCACTCCTCAGCACTGGCTTGTTCGGAATCGGTGCATTAGGGTGCTGGGAGCAAGAAATTATCGAAGCTAACACAAAATCGATCATACTCAGCAAGCAGCATGATTGGCAGATGCGAAAGCATATCTGCTTAGGTTGGATGCTATTTACCTTTTCTAGCTTTCTTGGCAGTGCTTCATTGAGTAAAAAGTCTGCAACGACAGCTAGGAATAGTAGAGATTTTGAAGTGATACGACAAGATAAGGCTGTTAATATACGCTAAAGTTTGTACCCAAAAGTCAAAAACATGAATAAAAAGTTATCTATTACAGCTTTACCCTAGTTCTGAAGCTTTTTGGTGACAAACAGCACATACTCGAACCAAAATCTTACGGGCAGTAAGTAGCGCACCATTGACAAACATAATTACGACTGGAAAGTTCGACTAACTATTTGGTATTCAAAATCATTACTGACTTTTTAAGCGCACTGGCTCTGGTGCGCAGTTTTTGTTTGACTGGGACTTTTTCAATATCATTTAAATCCACTAAAATTATAGATCTCCCTCATGCTTTATTTGAACGTTTGAGGGATACCTGTTCACGCAGTTTAAATGGATAAAGTCGAGTTCAGAGATTGATTGTCTAAGTAATTTGTGTATATTTAGTATAATTTTTATATGCAGAGTTAGGAGATGATAATAATAAATTGATATCAAGATGTGAAAAGTATCCTAATTGCTGTTAGAAAAAATTCTGACATTGGTATTGACAAATATTTATTTGAGAATTTAATAACATCTTAGTTAAACAACACACAGTAAGTTCTGAAATTTATTATGATAGGATTACTTTCTGATAAGTTCGCATGAGATCAGCAAAGACATCCGAACCTGATAAACCTGGTGCTTTTAGCATGAGCGCTCCAAAAATCCTAATTGTTGAAGATGAAAAAATTCTAGCTGTACATATTAGGAGAAGTTTACAGAAGTTAGGATATACCGTTCTCGATATTCTCGATTCTAGAGAAGAAGCGATCAACACAGTAACAGAAATTAATCCCAGTTTAGTACTGATTGATATTTGCTTGACAGATATAGCGAATAGCTTGCAGCTAGCAGATATAATTCAAAATAAATTTCAAATACCAATTTTATTCATAACAGATTATTCCAAATATCAAATATTACATCAAAATAAATTAAAAGAGCCTTTTAGCTATATTGTCAAACCATTTTCCGAACAAGACTTGCACGTTGCCATAGAAATTGCAATTTATAAATACAAAATTTACAAGAAATTACAATCAGAAAAGCAAAGGCTACTGTCAATTATTCAGAGTATGGGTTGTGCAGTAGTTGTAACAGATATTAATGTTTGTATTCAAATCATGAATCCAGAAGCAGAAATACTTACTGGTTGCAATGAACATGAAGTATTAGGGAAAAATTTAGTAGAAGTCTTGACTTTAGTTAATAAAGACACAAGAGAAAATCTGAATAATTTAGTTACGCAAGCAATAGAAACAAATACGGTTCTGAGACTACCAGATAACTGTGTACTAATTACCAAGGATGGAACAGAAATATCGATAGGAGATAGTGTTGCACCTATTCGCGATAATTTTGGTCAAGTTACAGGTGCAGTTTTAGTTCTTCAAAATATCCAAGAGCGCAAACAGACAGAAGCACAGCTACTCCACAATGCTTTTTACGATGGACTTACAGCACTACCAAACCGCGTTTTATTTCTTGATCGTCTCAAACAAGCGCTGGAGCATTGTAAAAGAAGGCAAAACTATCACTTTGCTGTTCTGTTTTTAGATCTCGATGGCTTCAAGGGAATTAACGATCGCTTTGGACACAGTATGGGTGATGATTTTTTAATAGCGATCGCTCGGCGCTTAGAGTCGTGCTTACGCAGTGGCGATACAGTTGCCAGATTTGGTGGTGATGAATTTGCAGTGCTTTTAGAAGATATCAAAGATGTGAGCGACGCTATCAATGTTGCCAAACGGATTCAAGAAACTTTAAAGTTGCCTATTTATCTCAACGGATATCAATTACTGACAACAGCAAGTATTGGCATTGCTTTGAGCGAAGATGGTTATGAAGAACCAAGAAACCTCTTGCGGGATGCAGATGCTGCTATGTACCGTGCCAAGGAACAAGGCAAAGCAAATTATATTATTTTTGACGAGTGATTAATGAGTTAAAAATATAACACAAATAGCAGTTCAGAGTAGAAGTAAAACGCCTTGTAATTTAAGAATAATCCAAAAGCTACAACATCCTCATTTAGAGAGCTTTTTCTTGAATTTATAAGACATAATCTACAAATTTTTTGACTGCTTGTGTATAGCGATATTAAGTTAATCAGAGGGTTTTGTTAACAAAATAATAAATTAAATTACGTTTTTTAAGTAAATAAACACAATTAGTTAACACTAAACCAAATAACGTGATTTTTGAGAGTAAATTAGATTAATAGTAAAAAACAATTCCAATCAAGAAGTTATTTCACTTGATATAGCAATGCTTCATCGTCAAACGCCGAAGCTAAAGTCAAAAATCTTCGCAAAGCTCAAATTGCCAATAATAGTATTTTTGGCTATTTTTTTGGGTCTTCTCTTCAGATTAATTACACTAGCACAAACCCAACAACCAGTTGTTTTAAATTTGTTAATGACAGCCCCCGATGCCCAGCCTTGGAGAGAAGGTATAGTCCGAAACTTTGAGGAAAAAAATCCTGGTATTCGCATTAATATTGTTGAGGGGCCAAATGCAACAAATTTACTTGAAGACCTCTATACATCAGCTTTTATTTTGGGTGATTCTCCTTACGATCTAGTTAACATGGATGTAATTTGGACACCTAAATTTGCTGCTGCTGGATGGTTACTAGATCTAACAGATCGCATTAAAGAAACAGAATTGGCAGCATTCTCCCAAAAAGATGTAGAGGGAGGGCGTTACGAAGGCAGGCTCTATCGAATTCCCATGCGCAGTGATGTGGGAATGCTTTATTATCGACAAGACTTACTTCAACAAGCGGGATTTAATCCACCAGAAACCTTTACAGATTTGATCAAAATCTCCCAAGCTTTACAACAGAAAGACAAAATTAATTGGGGTTATCTGTGGCAAGGACGTCAGTATGAAGGTGCTGCGGCAATGTTTGTAGAAGTTTTAGAAGGATTCAATGGATATTGGGTAAATCCTGAGACATTAGAAGTAGGACTAGATAAACCAGAAACCTTAAAAGCGATCGCCTTTCTCAAAGATACAATCCAAAAAGGTATTTCTCCACCAGGAGTAACAACATATATAGAAGAAGATACAAGACGCATTTTTCAAAGTGGTCAAGTAGCATTTTTACGTAGCTGGCCGTATGTTTGGCCTCTAGCAAATGCTGAAGGCTCTCCAATTAGAGGTAAAATAGCAATTAAGCCAATGGTTAGTGCTTCTGGTCAGAGTGGAGGAGCTTGTTTAGGTGGATGGGGTTTAGGAATTTCCAAATCTACCAGACATCCTGAAGAAGCTTGGAAAGCAATTCAGTACTTTACTAGTGAAGAAGCACAGCGCCAATTTATTTTGAAAGCAGGTTTTGTACCTAGCAGACGTTCATTATTTACAGATCCACAAATTGTTAGCAAATATCCTCACTACCCCCAATTATTGGAAGTTGTGGATCAGGCTGTTTTGCGTCCCCCTATTGCCCAATATGCCCAAGCATCAGATATTTTGCAACGTTATCTGAGCGCAGCATTAACAAATCGCATGACTCCAGAAACAGCAATGAAAGCTGCTGCGGAGGAAACACGGCGTTTGTTAGAGATTAGGGGCTAGGGGCTAGTAGAACTATTAACTACTGTACGGGCGGGTTTATTTAGATATTTCGTCATTATAGAAAGATTGTCGTTAAAACCCGCCCCTACCAATGACAAATGACTAATGACCAATGACAAATGACTAATGACCAATGACAAATGACTAATGACTAATTTACATACAATCCGAAGTCGGGAACAGAGAACGGCATGGATTTTTTTGTTACCAGCCGTAATACTTTTGTTATTTGTATTTGGCTATCCTATTGTTCGTGCCTTTTGGTTAAGTTTATTCACTGAAAATTTGGGAACAAAGCTACAACCTGTCTTTTCTGGCTTTGGTAATTACGTGCGCATGGCAGGAGATGGGCGTTTTTGGCAGAGTTTTTGGATCACAACAATATTTACAACTGCCTCAGTGATTGTGGAACTACTGCTAGGATTGGCTATTGCTTTGGTTCTTAATCAAAAGTTTTTCGGACGAGGTACAGTGCGTACTATCGCCATTTTACCTTGGGCATTGCCTACCGCTTTGATTGGTTTGGCATGGGCATGGATTTTTAACGATCAATTTGGGGTTGTCAATGATATTCTGTTGCGGCTAGGTGTAATTAGGACAGGTATTAATTGGTTGGGAGAACCGACACTTGCATTGATAGCAACAATATTTGCAGACGTGTGGAAGACTACGCCTTTTATCAGTATTCTGCTATTGGCTGGCTTGCAATCAATCTCATCTGATTTATATGAGGCACACGCAATTGATGGGGCGACTCCTTGGCAAAGCTTTTACCAAATTACTCTGCCACTGTTGATGCCACAAATTTTGATCGCCATGCTATTTAGGTTTGCACAGGCTTTCGGGATTTTTGACTTAATTGCTGTAATGACTGGGGGTGGGCCTGGTGGTGCCACAGAAGTGGTATCTCTTTACATTTACTCTACCATCATGCGCTATCTAGATTTTGGCTATGGGGCGGCACTGGTAGTAGTAACATTTCTGTTGTTAGTTGCAGCAGTGGCGATCGCTAGTTTCTTGCTCAGAAAATCTCGCATAACTAGTTAGTAGTTAATTTTTCATTGCTATTAACCATCAACCAATAAAATTACTATGACTTTAATCCGTGAAGAAATATCTACCAATCCTCAAAATACAACTAAGACAAGAAATTCTGCCAAACAAATCCTACTTTGGATTGCGATCGCCTTTGTCGTAATTTTCTGCTTGGCACCAGTAATGTGGCAATTACTAACCTCGTTTAAGGTGAATGAGGATATTTCTAGAGTACCTACAGTTTATTTTCCAACCCGCTTTACTCTCGATCATTACATTGAGCTATTCGTTCGCCGTCCGTTTTTTCGTTACATTTTAAATAGTGCTTTTGTATCAATTATTTCCACAACTTTAGCTCTTGCAATTGGCGCACCTGCCGCTTATGCCCTGGCAAGATTGCGTCCTTTGGGTGGCAGAGTTATCTTAGCAGGTGTTTTAATTGTAACTTTATTTCCTGGAATCTTATTGTTTTTAGGACTATTAGAAATTATCCAAGCATTACGCTTGGGTAATAATTATTTAGCTTTAATTATTCCCTATACAGCAATTAATTTACCTTTAACAATCTTAGTTTTACGCAGTTTTTTCCAACAATTACCAAAAGATTTAGAAGATTCTGCCAGAGTTGATGGTTACAATACTTGGCAAATGTTAGTACAAATCCTATTACCAATGACAGTACCTGCGTTGGTAACAACAGGAATTTTGACATTTATTTTTGCCTGGAACGAGTTTATCTTTGCCCTCACATTCATCACTCGTGAAGAGATGAAAACTATTCCTGTGGCAGCCGCTCAACTCAGTGGTGCAACAACATTTGAAATTCCCTACGGCCCCATTGCAGCTGCTACTGTTGTAGGAACATTCCCGTTAGTATTACTAGTTTTATTTTTCCAGCGCAAGATAGTCCAAGGATTAACTGCTGGTGCAGTCAAAGGTTAGTCATTAGTAATTTGTCATTGGTAGGGGCGGGTTTTAGCGACAATCTTTCTATAATGACGAAATATCTAAATAAACCCATCCGTACAGTAGTTAGTAGTTAGTGGTTATTCCCTCACTTCCCCGCTCTCCCCTTCCATCTCCTCATCTCCCCATCTCCTTGTCCCCTTATCCCCGAAATAATATGGCAAAACTGGAATTAAGAAATTTAAATAAAACCTATTCTCCCAAAGTTGTCCCAGTTAAAGATGTGAGTTTAACTGTAGATAATAATGAATTTCTGACTTTACTTGGGCCGAGTGGCTGTGGTAAGTCTACAACTTTAAGAATGATTGCGGGATTAGAAGAGGTAACTCGTGGTCATATTCTTCTTGGTAAAGAGGATATTACCTTTAAGCGACCGGGTGATCGCAACATGGCAATGGTATTTCAAAGCTATGCCCTTTATCCTCACATGACAGTGTACGAAAACCTTGCCTCTGGACTGAAATTGAAAAAAGTTCCCCGTACCGAAATTAAGCAAAGAGTGGCAGAGGTAGCAGAAATTTTAGGATTAGAAGAATTATTGCAACGTAAACCCGGACAATTATCTGGGGGACAAAGACAACGGGTGGCAGTCGGGCGGGCATTGGTACGTCAAGCCCAAGTGTATTTATTGGATGAACCTCTAAGTAACTTAGATGCGCTACTTCGAGAAAGAGTTCGCGCTGATCTCAAGCAAATATTTGCTGCTCAAAAAGTACCAGTAGTCTATGTCACCCACGATCAAACAGAAGCAATGACGCTTTCTACCAAAGTTGCAGTTTTAAATAACGGTTACGTGCAACAACTCGATCCACCTGCACGCATCTATAATTATCCAGCCAATTTGTTTGTTGCTGGTTTTGTGGGTAGCCCGCAAATGAATTTGCTTACCCTTCCTTGCCAAGAACGCTACGCCATACTAAGTAATTTTCACATTCCTTTGCCGGATATCCCAACAGTTCCAGCCCAAATTGTCTTGGGAATTCGTCCAGAACACGTCCGCATAGCCCAAGATGAAGATACACATACTATTAAAGGTAGAGTATATCTTGTAGAAAACTTGGGAATGCATAATTTGATAAGTGTGAGTGTTGGCAGTTCGCAAACACAAAATATAATCTTGCGTGCTTTGTTACCCACAGATCAAAATTGGAGTAATGAGGAAATTACCCTAGCTTTGCCATACGAAAACATTCACTGGTTTGATGTAGAGTCGGGTGATGCTCTTGTCAGAAGGAGTGAGAGTGTGTGAAAACGTATTGTAGCGACTGCCGTGCAGTGCCTTGGGAATGCCCCCGATAGAAGGCTATCGTGTATAAACAAATCCTGCCAAGGTTACAAACCATTGTCTAATAGCTAAAGTCCTCTAAAAGGGACTAGATATTTCCTGTTTTCTATGCAGTCCATTTGAATGGACTTTCGCTATGAGGCTGGGATTTACAATCCCAGACGGACACTAAGCTAATGAGCAATGACTGATAACTAATGACTATATATTACCTTTTTGGTGTTGCATCACCGAATTTAATTAATAAAGCGATCGCAATACTAACCGCCAAAATCAATATCGTACTCAAAGCAGAACCAAATCCCCAATTTTGGGTAGCTCCAAGAAATTGGTTATAAACCAACCGTGCTACTGTCATACTAGAAGCACCACCGAGTAATTCTGGATTAATAAAATCTCCCAAGCCAGTAATAAAAACCAGAAAAGAACCGGCAGCAATGCCAGTGAAGGTTTGAGGTACGGTGACTTTCCAAAAAGCTTTGGTGGGATTTGCACCCAAATCTGCTGCTGCTTCTAGCAAACGTTGATCTAGTTTTTCTAGGGAGGCGTATAAAATCAAAACCATGTAAGGCAGCAAGCTGTAGCTCATACCAATTAAGACAGCCGGGCTGCTGTTGAGTAAATCCAAGGCTGGCAACCCCAAACTAGTTAAAACAGTGTTGAGTAAACCTGTAGGACGCAGAATCGTAATCCAAGCATAGGAGCGCAGCAACGAAGAAGTCCACAAGGGCAAAACAAAACCAATCAGGAGTAAATTCCGCCAGCGCCTTGGTGCCATCTGAGCAATCCAATAGGCAACAGGAAAACCTAAAATCAAACAAATTATTGTAGTACCGACAGCAAAAAATAGCGATCGCCCAATAACGCGCAGGTACAAGGGATCTAAAATCCGGATATAGTTATCAAATCCACTGGGAATTACCAAATCTCCCGGTCGAATTCCAGGTACTAAACTTAACTCAATAATTAGCAGCGTTGGCAGTACCAACAGCAGTAACAACCAAATTCCTGCCGGAGCTAGTAATATCAGGGGTTGCAACCAGCCGAACGGAGAATGCCGCCATCTTGGGACTGTGGTAATTTCGCTGTTAGAATCCATTTGCATCAATTAAATTACAAATAGTTAGTGGTTAGTAGTTAGTGGTTAGTGGTTAGTGGTTAGTAGTTAGTTGTCCCCGTGTCTCCGTGTCTCTTCCTAGCCCCTAGTCTCTAACCCCTATTCTCAAGACAGCTAGCTACTGGTTAATTCCGTCCAATAGCGATCATAAACTTCTTCAATTTGCCCCAAAGGAGTAATACGTTCGCATTTTTCTAACAAATCTTCTGAAGGGAAAATGTCAGTATTTGTTTGAATTTTTTGGGGTAATAGCTCAAAAGCAGCACGATTGGGAGTAGCAACTGTAAGGAGCTGGCTAGTTTTTGCTGCAATTTCTGGTTGTAACATAAAGTTTAACCAAGTATAAGCACCATCAGGATTAGGTGCTGTTTTAAGAATAGCTATTGTATCAGTCCATAGAGAAGAACCACTTTTGGGAAGCACATACTTTAACTTTGGGTTTTCTTGACTTATGTTCACACCATCTAAGGAATAACACATTGCAATACTTAAATCACCTGCTACAATTTTATTACGCCAAGCATCAGTATCAAAGGCACTAATTATCGGTTTTAGTTCCTTCAACTTTTCATAAGCCTGTCTAATTTCATTTTCATTTTTTGAATTATAAGAATAGCCCAACATTCGCAATACCGCACCCATCACTTCCCTCACATCATTGAGTAAAGTTATGCGTTTATTGAGTAGCTCTTTATTTTGCCAAAGATAGTCCCAATCTTGTGGTGGTGTTTTAATAATTTCAGAATTATAAATTAAACCCGTTGTTCCCCAACTATATGGAATACTGTATTGGTTGCTTGCATCATATGTAGGATTTTGAAATTGAGGAAATAAATTATCTAAACCAGTTAAGAGTTGATGATTTAGTTGTGTCAATAATTCCTTTTCCACCATTTTCTGCACCATATAGTCAGATGGATAAACCACGCTGTAAGAGCCTCCACCTCCAGCTTGGAGTTTAGCCAACATCACTTCATTGGAATCATATAAATCTGCAATTATTTTAATCCCAGTTTGAGTGGTAAAAGTTTTTAATAATTCTTGGTTTGTATATTGTGTCCAAGTATAAATATCAAGTTGATCCCGTGAACCTCTATTAGTAGAAGAAGCTCGCACATCAGCAAGTCTCCAACCACAGCCTGCTAAAGATAAGCCAGAAAGTGCTGCTGTAACTTGTAAAAATTGCCGTCTGTTAGTCATTTAACTTTAGGGACTAATAGCTAAACAATCTGTTTCATTCCACCAAGCATAAATAGGTGTATCAGAATCTGGTAGAGAGCCAAAAGTATTAGGCTGCATCACGGTAATACGCACACCTTTTTTCATTTCGACCACATAGTTAATATGGGTTCCTAAATACATAACATTAATAAGTCGTCCTTCAAAGCAGTTATTCTGTGTACTTGGTCTATAAAGTGTAAGCTGAATTTTTTCTGGACGAACGCTGACTGCCACTGTTTGTGATAATTCAACAGGTGTATCAGTAGCGCGAGAAACGGTAATTTTAAGTCCTGTTTTGGTTAAAACTTGAATGTGAGAAGGGTATACTTCTATAACTTCACCCTCAAATAAATTTGTATCGCCGATAAAATCAGCAACAAAAGCTGTTTGAGGTTTTTCGTAAATCTCGCTGGGTGTGCCAATTTGCTCAATTTTGCCATGATTCATGACGGCAATGCGATCGCTCAATGATAGAGCTTCCTCTTGATCGTGAGTAACCATAATAAAAGTTACACCCAGTTCTTTGTGTAGATTTGATAGTTCTACCTGCATTTCTTTACGCAGCTTTAGATCTAAGGCTCCCAAAGGTTCATCTAACAGCAAGACAGCAGGACGATTGACTAACGCCCGCGCCAATGCCACTCGCTGCTGTTGCCCACCAGAAAGCTGACACGGTAAGCGCGATCGCAAGCCTTCCATTTTCACCAGTTTTAAAGCTTCTTTAACTCTGCTTTCGATTTCAGCTTTACGTATTTTTTTTAACCGCAATCCAAAAGCGATATTATCCCATACATTTAAGTGGTTAAACAGCGCGTAACTTTGAAATACAGTATTAACTGGTCGGCGGTAAGGAGGAACGTTAGTCATGGACTGACCTTGGATCAAAACTTTACCAGCATCAGCCCTTTCAAATCCACCGATTAAACGCAGTGTGGTAGTCTTACCACAACCGGACGGGCCAAGGATACTGAAAAATTCTCCTTGTCTAACATCCAAGTCTATTCCGTGTACGGCTGGCTCTTGATTAAAAAACTTAAAAACGTTACGCAGTTCTACATCAAGGGTGTCAAAACTCATTACTTCCCCCTGATTTTGCGTCAAGCTAGAGGCCATAGTCCTAAATGAAGAAAACTATATAGTTTTACGTATTGTTACAAAAAATGTAGTTTGTTAAGCAGACTACACACCAGACTTGGGTACATTTTATCTGGTAAGACAACATTATTTATTAGACATATACTTTCGTAGGTTTTTAGCTTTCAATTTATGCACCTTATGCACCAAATGAGCGTAATTGTATACAGGTAATCATAGTATCCAAATTATCTTTTGTCTTATATTTTTATGAAAATCATCTCAATAGTAAGATAAAAATGATACAAGCAATTTAAGCAAAATCACTAAAATAACTGTTCTCACCAAGACATATCATCGGTCGGATGGGTGTCGAAAAGGCATATGACAAAGCTATGGATGTAGATCTGAGTTTCGCAGGTGTTCAGATCCCCAATTTTTTAAAAAGTCGGGGATCTATAACCTCTGATAATTTACGTGAGGTGAAAATAACTAACTAGGTGAAGAAGGCTAACAAGCCTGTTAAACAAGCAGTCTAATTTTCCGTAACCAAAAAAATTAATATAGTTGATTGGCTTGGCTACTTACCTAAAACTAGGTTTATCATATACCACAAGTAAGTTCGTAGCTCTGCACTAACTGAGTTTTTTGCTTCATACAGTTACCTAACTAGTATCTTAGTATACATAATTGTGTCAATACTTTAAATAATTATTTGTTGTATGCCATCATTACAAATTCCTCTACTTAGCAATTCCAAAGAAAAGCGTACCGTTGGACGAAATTCACAATCTGTATTTTTAATTTTATTTACCCTACTTTTGACAAGCGGTATTCTGGGACGTTTAGTATATTTGCAAATTATCCAAGGCTCAACCCATCGACAACAAGCAGAGTCGAACCGAATTCGGCTGTTGCTCAAGCAACCAGAACGAGGTAACGTTTTTGACCGCAATGGTAAACTCTTAGCAACGACTCGCTATCCTCATTCCGTATATTTGTGGCCAATGGCTCATAAGAAACAATCTTGGTCGCAAATAAGTATACGCTTATCTCAAATTCTGGGTATGTCTCTAGAAGAAATTGAAAATAAGCTAAAAGAGGCAGGCCCAAACGCTTCTAGTCTTGTGCGAATTAAGCGCGACTTGGAGCTAGAAGAAATTACCGCTTTAAAGGAATATGAAAATGAACTTGACGATGTGGAAGTACATACGGAAGCTGTTCGTTACTATCCACACGGGAAGGAATTTGCTCATGTCCTTGGTTATACGCGCGAACTAACAGCCGAACAGTTAAAAGAGAAAAAAGACAAAGGCTACCGCCTTGGAGATGTCATCGGTCAGATGGGAATTGAAAAGGCATTTGAAAATGTGCTACGGGGTGAATGGGGTGGTCAGCAGGTAGAAGTTGATAGTAATGGTCGTCCACTGCGAATTTTGGGAGAGAAACAGGCACAACCCGGTGATGATATCCGCTTGACCATAGATTGGAATGTGCAAATGGCTGCCGAAAAAGCTCTCGCGCAGCGCAACGGTACAATTATTGCCATGAATCCGCAGAATGGGGCAATTTTAGCGATGGTATCTCACCCCACATTTGACCCTAATGTTTTCTCAAAGCAAAGAGCTTCTCAGAAAGAATTGCAACAAATTCTATTAGGTGCAGATCACCCGTTACTCAATCGCGCTCTGCAAGCCTATCCTCCAGCTAGTACTTTCAAAATTGTTACTACTACAGCCGGACTAGAGTCGGGGAAATTTTCGCCGCAGACAGTACTACAAACCTACGGTTCCCTTAGCTTTGGAGGTTATCGTTTTAATGAGTGGAATCACGCCGGATTTGGTGCGTTAGGATTTGCACGGGCGATCGCCATGAGTAGTGATACTTTTTTCTACCAAGTCGGTGCGAGAGTAGGTGGTTCCACTTTAATCAATTGGACTCGTAAGTATGGTTTCGGCAAGAAAACTGGGTTTGAATTCGCTTCAGAAGAATCAAAAGGTTTTGTTCCAGATGAAGCATGGAAGCGAAAAGCGTGGAAAATACCTTGGACTGTTGGCGATTCAGTAAATATGTCAATCGGTCAAGGAGCACTACTAACTACACCACTGCAAGTCGCGGTTATGTTTGCTGTACCTGCTAATGGTGGCTACCGAGTTCAACCGCATTTACTTAAAGATAATGAACAAGCAAAATCATGGCGCGAGCCGATTGATATGAAACCATCAACCGCCAAAATTCTCCGCGAAGGATTGCGGAAAGTGGTCTCAGAAGGCACAGGTAGAGCTTTAAATGTGCCATCACTTCCTCCTGTAGCAGGCAAAACCGGAACAGCTGAAGCATGGAAACGTAATGGGATCAAAGCCAATCATGCTTGGTTTGGAGGTTATGCTCCCGCCGATAATCCCGAAATTTTGGTTGTAGCGTTTGCAGAACATTCTGGTGGTGGTGGTGGTAGCGTTGCCGGACCAATGGCGTTAAAAGTAATGGAAGAGTATTTTCACAAGAAGTATCCAGGAAAGTATAAGAAACCAGAACCTTAAAAACTAAGTAGAAGGCAGTCCCAATCAAACAAGTTTCACAAGCCTTGCATGAAAAACCTCACCCCGTCCTGTCGGACACCCCTCTTTTTAGCAAGGAGAGGGGCAGGGGGTGAGGTGACTTTCAAGTCAGAGGGCAGAAGGTGAAGAAGCCTTGAAGGTGAGAGTCTCAACTACTCAAAACCCCAATTATCACATCGCAGGTAGGAAATATCCTCTGCAATTTTTTGCTAATGCTTGCAATACAAACTCATAACGACTATGATTTAATATATATAGATTTGGATAAAAACCCTAGATATGGAAAGCCTTGTTATCGGTGCGATCGCTAGTTTAGGTGCAGGACTTGCCACAGTAGTTGGTGCTTTGCCAATTTTGCTACCAATTAATCTCACGCAGCGAGTGCAAGGAATAATGCTGGGGTTTGGTGGGGGAGTGATGTTAGCAGCGACATCGTTCTCATTGATTGTACCGGGAACTGAGGCAGCAATTGCTCAAGGAACATCAAAACCTATTGCTGCTTTAATTATTGTTGCTGGTATGCTTTTGGGTGGGGTATTTTTGCAAATAGTACATCGCCTATTACCCCACGAACATTTTTTCAAGGGGAAAGAAAATCACCGTGGTAAAAACCTAAAGCGAATTTGGCTATTTATTGCCGCAATTACTATTCACAACTTTCCGGAAGGATTAGCTGTGGGAGTAAATTTTGGTAACAACAATATTACCGACGGAATTCCTGTCGCTTTAGGTATAGGCTTGCAAAATATACCAGAAGGTTTAGTAGTAGCACTATCTTTAGTGAGCGAGCAATATTCAGCAGCTTATGCGTTGTAGATTTCCCTGCTGACAGGATTAGTTGAACCAATTGGCGGTTTGATTGGTGCGGGAGTAGTAAGTATTGCTAACTTTATTTTGCCTTGGGCGATGGCATTTGCAGCAGGAGCAATGTTATTTGTCATTAGTGATGAAATCATCCCCGAATCTCATCGCAAAGGATTAGAAAAAGAAGGAACTATTGGTGTGATGTTGGGCTTTGTAGTCATGATGTTTCTGGATGTCTCGCTAGGGTAATAAGTTAGTTGTTAGTCGTTAATAGTTAATGGCAATTAGCTATTAGCCATTAACCATTAGCCATTCTCTATTTTTAAAATAAGGAGTAGATATGAATTTTATTCGCTTTGAACATATTAATCTTAGTTGCAAAAATATTAACGACAGCAAGAAGTTTTACCAAACTTTATTTCCTGATTGGGATGTACGTGCTGATGGTATATTTGACGGCAGATACTGGATGCACTTAGGTAACAATCAATTTTATCTTGCCTTGAATGATGAGATTGAGCAAGAACGCGTCCATACTGCTTATGAAAATATCGGCATCAACCACGTTGGTTTTGTTATTAAAGATGGTGATGCAATGAAAAAAACACTTGAAGATGCAGGTATTGAATATTACACAATGTCAGCACCAGAAACAAAATACAGAATATATGTCAACGATCCTGATGGTAACGAAATTGAACTCGTAGAATACAACCAGGATTACGCACTTAAATAATTAAATCGTAGGGTGTGTTACGGCTTTAGCCTAACGCACCTAAATAAAGATTACTAAACTACTAAACCAGAGAATCCGAACATGACAACACCAAAAATTGCAGTAGTAACAGGTGCAAATCGCGGTTTAGGATTTGAAGCTTCTCGCCAATTGGCAAAAAAGGGATATCAAGTAATTCTTACTGAATTTATTAATCAGTGATTTGGACGGTTAGATGTATTGGTGAATAACGCAGGTATATATATTGATGAGCAAAGCGATCGCTTGGAGTGTTTTCGATGCTCAAATATATACACTGCGAGAAACAATGGAGACGAATGTTTACGGTGTATTGCATGTGACTCAGGTAGTGGTTCCCTTAATGAAGAAACAAAATTACGGCGGATAGTGAATGTTTATTCTGGCGCAGGACAGTTGACACAATTGTCTGGCTAGCAACTCTTGTAAATGGCAGTCTAACAGGTGGATTTTTCTGGGATAGATAGCCAATTGCTTGGTAATAGATGAATTTTATACTAATGCTTCAAGACAGACACTCATATAATTAAATTAAATAACAAATTAATAAAAACCTCTCTTGCTTATTCCCTAGCCTAAGTGCTTCAGCGTCCCTATGTTCAAGCTAGAAGAAGCCATTGATTGACTGTTTCAAAGTATCAGTATATGGTTATTTTAAGTGGGAATATAGCCTAATTCAATCCAGCATTATAGTTGAAAAACCTTAATCCTGGATCAGAAGCGGAGGAACCAATTTTTGGGGCGAATCTCAAAGCGAGAGAGACACCTTCCAGTCTTAGTCCGTCAGCTAACTCCGTCGGCATTGGAAGGAGCACCTTTGACACTTGCTTACTCTAAGTTCAGTGTCCTTGCGGTCTCCTAGCTGACATTGCTATTAATATTGGCAGTGACAGATGTCTGTTTATTAACCCACCTCGCCAAACGCTACAAAAACACAGAGGCTAGGATGATTAATTACAAGCAATGGGTTTTAGTTACAACTAAAGAATTGAGCGGTATTGCTGTTGACTATACAGATCCAGAAGGGAATCAGTACAGTGAGCCTTTTTGTTTTCCAACAGAGGCAGAAGCACTCAAATACGGTAAAATTTGCGTTGACAGTTTGCTCAAATTAAAATCTCAATCGTGCAAATAACTGTGTTAGTAACTAATTATCAAATAAGGTAATTAGGAAACAAAAATTAACACACTTATTTATCTTTTTTGTTAACATAACTGTTGCATCAGAACTTAGGAGGAGAAATGCCTATCAAAAATCGTGCTTTCTTTACTGATGTAGACTTTTTCCCTGACAATCAATTCAAGTTAATTGGAGAGTGTGCAGGCAAAAAACTTTTACTTATAGGTAAAACTAAAGCCTATGGCGATCCAATTGTGGCAACAAGCCAGACAGATGAACCAAGTCATGAAGATTTATATGCTTCAGATCTTTACGAATTAATGAAGTTTGGTCAAGAGCCTGTTGAAGTTACTGGAGAAATTTAAAGATACCCAGAAAAAAATAGTTCACTAGTTGAGGTTGTCATTAGCAATCAGCTCATTGGGTGACTACCTTTTGGGTAGTCGCTAAATGTTTACGTGTCTAAGTACCAACTTGTAGTGACTGGCATTTATTCTTTTTCTACATTCTTGAACTTATGTTGGTTTCGTCTCGCCTGAATACTTACAAGTTAAACTCAGCCAAGCTGCTATATAAAGTCAACTTAACTACATACATCAAGCTGAATCATTGAGAATCCAGCTTGATTATGGTCAAAACTTCAGTTAGTTTTCTCAAAAAATATTGGCTCTGTTGTTAAGTTGACATATTTTTTTAAATATAATTTGAGATTACAGTAAATGTATTCTCAAAGTTCTTAGAATCAGTAAATCTAAAATATTAATTTAGATATTAACTTTACTACTTTTAAACATCCTTGTAAAATAAACCGACCGAAATATATTCAACAGGTAGCGGCGAGGAGTCCCCCACCGATCGCCCACCTTTAGGTGGGGGAGGAACGCCGCTCCCGGTACTGGGTACTGGGTACTGGGTACTGGGGGAGGTTGCAAAATTTGGGAGGGGTTTAAAGCCCCTTCCATAATTTTTCCGCTTTCCACCCAATTCCCAGTCACGAGTACCAAGTCCCTAGTCCCTTTTACAAGATTAAATATGTATAAAAAATTGGTAATAACAACCCTGAGTTTATTATTCGTAACATCAGCACCAAGTTTAGCTCAGGCAGAAACCGTGATGCAAAAAGTAGCACGGACAGGTGTACTAACAGCAGGCACCAGTAAAGATGCAATCCCCTTTGCTTATGCCAACGAGAAGGGACAGTTGGTTGGCTACTCCATAGATATGCTGAATTTAATTAAAGAGCAGTTAGAAAAAGAACTAGGAAGAAAAATTCAATTGAAATTGGTGGCACTGACACCTGCACAAAGGATTCCCAAAATACTTAACCGACAAGTTGATATTGTCTGTGATGCTAGTAGTTTTACGTGGGAACGCGACAAAAAGGTAGATTTCTCACTTAGCTACGGCGCTACTGGTACCCAGTTATTGGTAAAGAAAGGAAGTAATCTTGGTTCGCCTGAGTCTTTAATTGGTAAGCGTGTTGGTGTATTAAAACAAACTACCAATGAATTAGCAATTAGGCGATCGCAACCTCAAGCTCAACTAGTCTTTCTTAAAGACAGAGCAGAGGGATACGCTGCCTTGCAACAGGGAAAAATAGATGCTTTGGCGTCAGATAGCATTTTGATCGAGGGATGGTTAGAAACAACTAAAAATCAAGATGCGTTCCAAATTGTACCTGATCGCCCTTATTCTAGCGAGGGTATTGCCTGTATGCTTCCTGAGAATAACTCTAAGTTTGTTGATGCAGTCAACTATACCCTGTACAAATTTATGCAAGGATTTGTGGATGGAGAAAAACGATATGTAGCTATATTTGACCGTTGGTTTGGCTCAAATGGTGTCGTGTTTCTAAATAAAGATTTGCGCGATTTAACAATTGAAACCATGCAACTGGTAATCGAATCCCGCGAAGAAATTCCCAAGAGTGAACTTTGAGGCAGGGATATAACAAACCTCGTTACACTTTTTTACATTAATTAATGTGTACAGAACGTAAAACTACCTATAGCACTACTAATGACAGAGGAATCATCAAAAGTACCCTTATAAGCTAAAGATGTACCCGGTTGTCTATAGTGCTAACTAAGATTTTCTCCCTTTGAGAATATTTCTATCTCCCATAGACAAATGGTTTTCTCCTCTAACCTCGGTTGATAGCCGGGGTTTTTATTTTTATTTTGTTCCCATATGAGGGGTATAAAACTTCATACCATACCCCTTGTTTCCTGTTCCTTGTTCCCTTTTAATAGATTTGCCTTTGATACTCAAGTCGTATATGTTTAACATCAGGCTGCTCTGGATCCATTAATAGAGTACGACGAACTTCCGATAATCCCAATGCTTCAAACTGAGCAAGTTCTGAGTTAGATAATGGCCAAGGAGGGCCATCAGGTTCTGCTTCAGTTTCGCGAAATCGATTAATCAGCAACAACGTTCCTTGCACAGCGACTAAAGAAGCTACTGCTCGAATGGCACAGGAACGCACACTCAAAGGTAAAGCTTGCAGATTTCTAGATTCAACAACTAAATCAAAAGTATGATGCCATTGCGAGGGAATATCTAACAAATCTGCGATCGCATAAGTAACAGGTGAATCAGGAAATCGTTGTCTACACCAGGCTATAGCTGTGGCGGAAATATCAAAAGCAGTTACCTGAAATCCTAATTCTGCTAAAGCCTCCGCATCATCTCCCAAACCACAACCAATTACCAAAGCTGAACGTCCTTGGCTTTGAGGATTATAAGTCAGTAACCAATTTTGTAAATAGGGGTTTACAGTTAACTTCGCCCAAGGAATTTGTGTTGTATCACCCTGTGCTTCAGCATATAAAACTTCAAACCATGCCGACGGATCTGATTTGCTCAGGGCTTCGGTAGCTAGCTGTTTTACCTTCTGCCGTAAATCTTGTGGTTGTTTTTCAAACATACAAACATCTCCGATTCCCTTTGTCACCTGTAATTACAGGTATTCAGCTACATTTCATCGGACTCTAGGAAAAATAATAAGCGATCGCCAAAAGGAATTTGCACTACCACAGGTACATTCCCTAAGCGATCGCCATGCAGATGCAGATGCAGGAATTGTTACTATTCCACATCCACCCAGATACTTCCTTCCTCAACACGCACAGGAAAAACTGGCAGTACCTTTTGTTGCGAAATCATACCCATTGCCTTACCCACAACAGGCGGCCAAACAATCCATTCTTTAACTTCACCAGTACGCAAATCAAAAGCACTACGATGCCAAGGACAAACAATCGCCCCATCTTCAGTAATTTTACTTTTCTTTAAAGATAATTTTAGATGAGGACAGGCATTCTCAACTGCATAAAGCTGATCTTCGTGATTCAACAGCAAAATATTACGATCACCAACTTTTACTACTTGTCGTGTGCCTGAAGAAAGTGCGTCAGCTGAAAGAACTTTTGTCCAACTCATGAAAATCTCCTCTCTTTAAATTAGCCAGCTTAGAGCAACGTGATGCTGTAATTCCACGCTTTCCCTGACACAGGCCAAGTATGGATGAAAGCACCGAAGCAACTTTGTATTTTACAACGCTACTCCCCCTGCATTTACAACCGTAGTTGGAGCAGGAACAGCACTCAGTACTACTTAAGTAAGAAAAGAGCTTTAATTTCTCAAAGGGTATTGTAAAGTTAAGTAAACCTGTGTTAATGTATTGTTACAGGCAAACAAACAAGCGCCTGATTCATAAATCAAAAAATCATCGCACTCATAGAATCATGACAGCAACCCTACAACAGCGCAAAAGCGCCAACATATGGGAGCAGTTCTGTGAATTCATCACCAGCACCGAAAACCGCCTATACATCGGCTGGTTCGGCGTACTGATGATTCCAACCCTCCTCGCAGCAACCACCTGCTTCATCATCGCCTTCATCGCAGCACCACCAGTAGACATCGATGGCATCCGCGAGCCAGTAGCAGGCTCCTTAATGTACGGAAACAACATCATCTCCGGTGCAGTAGTACCTTCCTCCAACGCCATTGGTTTGCACTTCTACCCAATTTGGGAAGCAGCATCCTTAGACGAGTGGTTGTACAATGGTGGTCCTTACCAATTGGTAATCTTCCACTTCTTGATCGGCGTATTCTGCTACCTCGGTCGTGAGTGGGAACTGAGCTACCGCTTAGGAATGCGTCCTTGGATTGCCGTAGCTTACTCTGCACCAGTCGCAGCAGCAACCGCAGTCTTCTTGATCTACCCCTTAGGACAAGGCTCCTTCTCAGACGGAATGCCTTTGGGTATCTCTGGAACCTTCAACTTCATGTTGGTATTCCAAGCCGAGCACAACATCCTCATGCACCCCTTCCACCAACTAGGTGTAGCAGGTGTATTCGGTGGTAGCTTGTTCAGCGCAATGCACGGAAGTTTGGTAACCTCTTCTCTGGTACGTGAAACCACCGAAACCGAATCTCAAAACTACGGTTACAAGTTCGGTCAGGAAGAAGAAACCTACAACATCGTAGCTGCTCACGGTTACTTCGGTCGCTTGATTTTCCAATACGCTTCTTTCAACAACAGCCGCAGCTTGCACTTCTTCTTGGCAGCTTGGCCTGTAATTGGAATCTGGTTCACCGCTCTGGGCATCAGCACCATGGCATTCAACCTGAATGGTTTCAACTTCAACCAGTCTGTGATTGATTCCCAAGGTCATGTCATCAACACCTGGGCTGACATCATCAACCGCGCTAACTTGGGTATGGAAGTCATGCACGAGCGCAATGCTCACAACTTCCCTCTCGATTTGGCTGCTGCTGAATCTGCCCCTGTTGCTATCAGCGCTCCTGCTATCAACGGTTAATTTTCCCACCCTGTCTAGATAGATAATCGAGCGCCTCTCCATAAGGAGGGGCGCTTTGCTTTTTAGTGTAAGAGGGTTTATTAACCCTCATCCTTGTTTCTACACAATTCAATCAAGATGTTAATCCAATGCAAATCTGTTTTTGCATCCGGTTTAGTAGTAACGTTTCATGAAGCTTGATAACTTGCTCTTGATATGCTTTCAACAAAGTACTTAAAGCATTAAGAATAGATTGTTTTTCTAATAAGGCATAGGAGCGTTTTAAAACCTCAATTAATATCTGGCTTCCACGCCGTTCAAAATGAGCAGAAGCATATGAGAAAGAGGGATTTTTTTGGCAGTAATCGTCAATTTGCATTATCGTTAACCGAAAGTTCTCTAACAGTGACTGGGCATAAAAAAGCTCTCCACGTATGGCTCGACGGTATACTTCCTCAGCTTGCGCTAATCCTTTGCTAATGAGTCGATTTATCTCATCAATTTCTAAGGAAAACTCTAACCCTTGAGACGCTTCAATAACTTGATGTATTAACTTCTTTGGGTCAAAAATAATTAAAACTGGTTGCAAGAACCAAGGCGAAGGCTGTATGTCTTGCAGCTTATAGTAAAGAACATCAATTTTATTGAATGGATGAAAGTGAGAAATACACACCCATTGAATTGCTGCCCACTCGTTATAAATCCATTCTCCCCAGCATTTAGGAACGGAAAAACGCTCTGATAAAAATTGCTCGTATAACTCTGGTTGAATCACAACTCGAAAATCAATATCTGAAAACTCATCTGTATTACCCGACGCTACAGACCCTTGAACGAATAAAGCCTCTACGCCCTTCTTTACTAAAAAGTAATCAACGGTTTTGTCAAGTAAACTTTGACGTGCTGCATTTAACTCGTCTGGACTACATTCCATTGCTGCTTTTGATGGGGACAGGTTAAAGAAATTGTAATGCTAACTATTCAGTGTTCCCAGTAATAGCCCTCATAAATTCTCTGTGCTTTCTGTGCCTTTGTGGTTCAAATTCTTACTAATGTTTAAACAGTAGCGCCAGTAATCTGCAAGGAAGAGTCAATCATATCTGGCGACTGACTGATGAAGATAAATCTGGATTTCGGCAATTATTAGGGATTAATAACCATTAACGATGTAACAATCTGCCTTACGTTTCTCACCTTCTTTGCTCCCACAGTATAAAGTAGGTGTGGATAAATTACAATTTGGAGGCAAAATCTGTATGACAACTTACCAACCCGATCCAGAGACAGTCGCAACTGAATCTATCTCAACTAGCGAACTCGTCGATGAAATGCTGGCAGGAACCACAAGTATTAACCATGTGGAAGTGATTGAAAACGTCATCGATACTTTAGAGCAAAATGACAGCGCTATGGTTAGCCATCCGTCAGAAGGTGGTTATTTGTGGAAATTTACTTATGGCAGTGTAGAAGTGTTTGTACAACTGACGGGAACAACGGATGAAGATACGATCACAGTTTGGTCTTCGGTGCTAAAGTTACCTGCTAAAGATGAACCTAAGTTAATGCGGCAATTATTAGAGATGAATTGCTCTAGCACCTTTGAATCCCGTTTCGGTATTATAGAAAATCAGGTGGTTGTGATTGCAATACGTACCTTGGCGGAGTTGTCTGCTACTGAAGTTTCTCGCTTAATTACCGTTGTGGCAACTATCGCGGATAATAACGATGATGCTTTACAATCAGAATTTGGCATGGCTTAAGCAATTTAGAAAGGGGTCTGCTGCATAGATGCACGGCGAGCAGATTTGGCGACTAATTCCGTTCCTAGAAGCCACTGGCAATGTACAGATGGCTATTGACCGTTGGTTGTTAGAACAGCACCTTTCAGGACAGCATCCTCCAAGCGTGCGGTTTTATACTTGGTCGCCACCTGCTATTTCCCTTGGCTATCACCAACATAAATATCCTGAACATTGGCAGCATATGGTTTGGCAGGGGCAAAAACTAGATTTAGTCAGGCGTCCTACAGGTGGTAGAGCAGTTTTGCATCAAGGTGATTTAACTTATGCTGTAGTAATATCTGGATTAAGTGGTAATCGCATAGAAGCTTATCAAAAGATTTGTGAGTTTTTAATTCAAGGATGGCGTCAGCTTGGCGTAGATTTGCATTACGGTAGCGCTGGGCGAGGTTATATCCACAACCCTAACTGTTTTGGCACTGCTACTAGTGCAGACTTATTAACAACAGATGGTTGTAAACTGATTGGTAGTGCTCAGTTACGACGTGGTGGAGCAATTTTGCAACATGGTTCCATGCAATTGCAACCGGATGCAAGCTTATTGGCTGAGGTATTTGGTACAGAAACTTTTACCTCTGTGCAAATTTCCCAAAACTTGAGTGTTGAAAAGATTATTGCAACTTTGATTGCTGCTGTTAGTGATTCTTTTGGTATTGATTTGGCTGTGCAACCACTCTCTGAGCGAGAGTGGGAGGCGATTTTTATGCAAACAAGTTGGAATGTTGGTTCATAATTGATTTGATAGAAATACCACGGAATGGATTGGAGAATGGCCACAAATCGAGTTTCTCAACAAATCATTGCTATGGGCGGTGGAGGGACAATAGTTTGTACCGCAATCATCAGCAAACACCGATATCAAATATTAGAAAATGGGTTTTTCGCCTGCAAAATTAGTGCTACCTCCTTGGCAAAATAAGTCAAAATCAAGTCAGCACCTGCCCGTTTCATGCTGGTTAACGTTTCTAAAATTACTCGCTTTTCATCTATCCAGCCATTTTGAGCAGCAGCTTTAATCATGGCGTACTCTCCACTGACGTTATATGCGGCGACAGGTAAATGTGTATAGTCTTTGACCTGGCGGATGATGTCTAAATATGCTAGTGCAGGTTTAACCATGACTATATCTGCACCTTCTTCAATGTCTAAGGCAACTTCCTTAATAGCTTCTCTAGCATTAGCTGAGTCCATTTGATAAGTCTTTTTATCCCCGAACCTGGGAGCAGAATCTAACGCATCCCGAAACGGGCCATAATATGCAGAAGCATATTTTGCTGAGTACGCCAAAATCCTTACATCTACGTATCCTTCTGCATCCAGTGCTTTACGAATTGCTCCGACTCTGCCATCCATCATGTCAGAGGGTGCAACCATATCCGATCCTGCTGCTGCTTGTGCTAATGCCATTTTCACCAAAACTTCTACTGTTGGATCGTTGAGGATAACGCCATTTTCATCTAATATGCCATCGTGACCGTGAGTAGTAAAAGGGTCAAGGGCAATATCGGTAATTACTAATATTTCTGGCACAGCTTGTTTAATTTCCTTCACTGTTCGCTGTACCAATCCCTCTGAGTTGTAGCTTTCGCTGCCAGTATCGTCTTTCTTTGCTTCCGGGATAACTGGGAACAAAGCAATGGCACCAATACCCAATTGATGCACTTGTGCTATTTCTTTGAGTAATAGATCTAAAGTATATCGATAACACCCAGGCATGGAAGTAATTTCAACTTTCTGCCCTTCTCCTTCCATTACAAACATGGGGTAGATTAGATCGTCTACAGTCAAGATTGTTTCCCGTACCATGCGACGCAAGGTAGCACTGCGACGCAGGCGACGGGGGCGATGAATCAAGCTAGCAGGAGTAGATGTTGTGTTATCAATGGTGAGATTTTCTGACGACATGAGATTTAATTATGATTGCTAACTAATCATAATGATAATCGTTTTCATTTAAAATTTTTTATTTTCAGTAGAACCTGGAAGAGAATGTGATTGAAAGCTAAAAATTGAGGAATTTGAAAACAAGTTACTTGCTTTCACGCTTGTTGTAGCTCTCTCCAAGACTGAGAAAGTACTTTTCCTGATGATTTAGCAAACACTATAGTCAGTAGAAGCCCCACAATTAGATCCGGCAACAAGGAGCCTGTTAGAAATACCAATCCAGCAGCCCCAAGAACAGAAGTGTTAGCAATGATGTCATTGCGAGAACAAAGCCATACCGAAGATAAATTGATGTTGTCGTTTCTATGTTTAGTTAATAGGAAAAGACACAGTAGATTAGCAAGCAAGGCAATAAATCCCACTGCGCTCATAACTCTGACTTCTGGCGTTGAACCTGCAAATAGCTGGTAGCTAGCTCTAGCAAACACAGCCACGGCAGATAGAAACATAATCGCCCCTTTGAGCAGTGCAGATTTTGCCTGAGCTTTTCTCCCCTTGTTAATGACGTACAAGCTACTGCCATAAACTAGTGCATCCCCTAACATATCAAGCGAATCTCCCGTTAATGAAAGGGAAGCAGATTTAATACCAGCTAGCATTTCTACCACAAACATCACAGAGTTGATCAGCAAAACAATCCAGAGAACTTTACTCTGCTGTTTTCTTAGCTTTTCTAGTTCGCAGGCTTTCTTTTGGCAACAGTCATCTCCCATAACTAGCGCTCCAATGGTTACTCTATTTATTCAAACATTCAAACCAATGTTAGAATGAAGTCAAAAAAAATGATCATGCTCGCGCAATAAAAAGCAAAGATTAAATTGCTATTTGCTTGAGAACACAGTTAATAATGTCACCAATGCGCTGGTCTTTTAAGGAATAATACGCAAGCTTGCCATCATTTCTGTACTTGAGTATCTTGAGGTCACGTAGCTTTCGCAAATGATGGGAGGCTGCTGCCACCTTAACCCCCAGCATTGATGCTACATCACAGACACAGAGTTCTTGAGCATTGCTAAGAGCATAAAGGATTTTGAGCCGAGATTTATCTGCTAAAGCGCTGAAGAGTATATGAGCATCTTCCAGAATCTCATCCTGTGGTAATTCTTCACAGACTTGAGCGACCAAGTCTGTATTGAAACATCGTACTTGACAGATGTCATCTGGTTTTGGCTTAGTCACAGAACTTCTTAGTATTAGAACTCGTGGAAACAGTTCCAGTCTAGCGGTTTTTAAAGTCCATATTACTTAACCAACCTTAATTTTGTTAACTTCAAAACCCTTACTTATCCCGTATCGTACAGTCCGAAATTCCACGTGATTTGTGCTGGGGTTGTAGAGAGTATAAGTTGCTTCTCCTGGGGTGCGCCCGACATTGCCTACCCCAATGATTTGACGTGGGGTGAGATTGACTGTTTGGGGAGATGCTTTACTATCAAGGGTTGTAACTCCTGCGGTGATGGAACCTGCTTGCAGTTGATATTGAAAAGTTAAACCAGAACGACCGCAAAATAAATTATGAGCTTGCATCCGCATCAGGCGATCGCACATGATAATTGGAGAAGTTTCTGGGGTGAGTTCCTCATCTACAGATACTGTTGTGCCATGAATTAACAAACAATCCAGTTCAAAAAACCCAAAATCTAGGCTTCTGATCCATTGCACTGTTTGACGGGAGACACACTCCCACAGCAATTTAACGGTTTCTCCTCCATATTTTGCCATCAACTCAGTGGGTTCACCGATTGCACCAAGCCCATGCAAAATCAAACACTGTTCTTCCCACCATCCTTTGCAAACCAAAGGTTCTAATTCTCCAAATTGGGGTTGACGTACAAGTTCTACCACCTGTTCAGATTCTCGTGTTGGCCCCACTATATCGCCAAGAATATATAATGCTTCAATTGAACGATTTTGACGCTGAATATCTGCTATTACTGCTTTATAAGCTGCCAAATTACCCTCAATTCCACTTATAATTGCCCATTTATTCATAAATAAAATAATTTGTTCTTACTAACCCTCCGGGTACTCTACGAGAAGCCGCCTTCGGCGTCTACGCCAGTCACCTGCGGAGGGAAAACCTCCCGCAGTGCTGGCTCACCACTAACTACTGTACGGGCGGATTTAGAAGATAAATTATCCGTTTGAACGGCAAGATTATCAACAAAACCCGCCCCTACTAACCCATCACCTAGTACAAACATGAGTAGGATCGTCAGCCCGTTCTGCATATTCCAAGCCATGCGCTAAACGCCAAGCAAAAATTGTAGGTAAGCCTTTTTCAATAATTGCTGCACAAGTTTTTTGGTAATTATATGGTATTTCTCTTAGTGTCACTTTTTGAGTATTAAGATCATAAATTACATAAGTTGCATTTGGTCGTCCATGCCGTGGTTCCCCTACTGAACCAACATTGACTATCTGCTTAATTGGAGCATAAAAGTTTTTTTGCTGTTGTTTTTGTCCCTTACTTTTAACACTAATTTGTAAGCTGACTGCATCTAATGTACGAACATAAGGTACATGAGTATGCCCACAAAATAGAACATCTGCACCTGTAGAAAGAACTCTTTCTAGTGCTAAAAAAGCATCTATTTCTGGTAATAAATATTCGTGGTTGCTATGGGGACTACCATGAACAAAAGTGAGATTGTCTTCACATAAACTATAGGGTAATTTTGCTAAAAAATCGCGATTTTCTGAATGAATTTCTTTATTTGTCCACTCGTGAGCTATTTTGCCACGTTTTTCAGCTACTAATGAGGGATAACTACACTCACAAGCATTTAAGCCCTCAACAATATCTTCATCCCAACAACCTATACAGGTGGGAATATTTAACGAGCGAATTTTTTCTACTACTTCATTAGGATAAGGGCCATAGCCAACTAAATCACCAACACAAAAGATTTTTTCAGCTTTTTGTTGATCGATATCTAGCAAAACAGCATCTAAGGCTTCGATATTGCCGTGAATACAGGATATGACTGCTATTTTCACGCTTTTGTCTCCTCTAATAGAGTTTCTTTTACCTGTTGTTGGTAATGCAAAATTGCAGCTTCAGATAAACAGCAATCTTGCAATGTTTGGCGCAAGGAAGCTTCATCTAAGTTATTTCCCAGCACTTCTAAACCACTAAAACTTTGAGGTATACCATCTAAATGATGAGGAAGATCTAATTCAAGAAAATCTGTGGAAGGAACACCCGCCACAAAATCAGCGTAAAGCGATCGCCCGTCAGGAACGTTAAAAATTCCCTTGGCACGAGTAACTGTTCCGTAAGCTCCATGGGTGATTTCGTACCACAATTCGTGTAAACTATCTTCGTCTATAACTTGACCTGTGCTTGATGCCCGCCATAATTTAGTTTGGGCAAAACTAGTTTGGGCGTCTGCACCAATAACTATCTCGTCAGCCCAAACATGATACTCAGAATCTTGGAGGTGTGGCGGCACAAGGGCAACAGCCTGATAAGTTAGGTTGTCTAATATTTGGGCGATCGCACTCAATTCCAAATAAAAGCCAAGTTCAATATAGACAATATTTGCTACTGCTAGCTGCTTAAAAAACTCAACTTCTTGTCCATCGCTAAAAACTTTAACTTTGGGTAATTCCGTTGCTAGGCGCGTTTTATCGATGGGAACATTGCCCACACCAGGGCTGAAATACACTATATTTTCATCACTAAAGCGAAATTTCTCGTCTTTATTAGCTAGCTGTTGGTAAATCCAGGTAGTTTTACCACATCCAGCCAAACCAGCAACGACAGTAATAATTGGATTGCTCATAAATCAGACTCATAAATAATCATTGGCGATAAGTAATGTCAAAATCTTTGTAGAGACGCGATATATCGTGTCTGAGTATCCGGATTCATACCACGATTCAGCAATGCCGAATTTATTAATGCCCTATCTCCTATCCCTTATGCACTTCTAGGATGCGAAAGCGCGATTGTTGACTTCACAATTGCTGGAACAATCTTCTCACTCGCCATTCTCGCACCAGATAAATTTCGCGCAGTTGGCCCGACTTGTAAAGCTGCCAACCCACCCATTAAGAATAATTCACAACCCGGAACGCGCAAATATTCATCCAAAACTGGTAATCCTTTAACTATCTTAATTGGATATGCTTCCAAAACTTCTTGTAATAATGCCTCAGATGTAACATCAAATTTAGTGCCTGTAGAAAGCCAAATTCTACTATACTCATACTGACTACCATCACTGCATTTGACTCGCCAATTCTCACCCATCCACTCAGCCTGAATTACTTGACAGTTTTCATCAATCCTAAGATTACCGTTACGTACTTCTCGTCGCAATTGCATAGCGATCGCTGGTGTCATAGAACCGCCGTTACGAGCTTCTAAAATCATCGCCAAACGCTTCTCGTAATCTTGTTCTGCAAAAAATCCTTTCAAATATTTTGGCCCTAACCAACCTGGTTCGGCATCAAATAATTTTTGTTGTAACTGTCGCCGCATCATCAAGTGGACTTTTGCACCACGAGAAATAGCACCCACTGCTAAATGCCCGCTCGTTAAACCACCACCCACAATTAATACTCTTTCACCTGTTAGGCGTAATTTACGTAAATCAACTGAATTTGAGTGACACATTCTATCGTCTGAATATCCAGGCTCTATCTGGGTTACCCAGTCGGGAATTTGCAATTTACCGTTACCCGTTGCCATTACTACCCGCCGCGCCATTATTGACTGTCCATCTTGCAACCACAAGCGCAGACGGGCGCGCAAGGGATGAGGTAAAGGTTGAATACGTGTCACAGCCAGGGGAATCACTTGCTGTTGCAATGAAAAGCGGCAAATTAGATCCTGACAAAAATCTTGAAATAACTGAGTTCCCGGCAAGTCATAGGGAGGAAATAACTCACTAGAACGAGATTCAGCAAATTTACGCAACGCAAATGGGTTGGGATCGGGATGATGTACAGCGGGAGAACGTAAATGGGGGATTTCTAAAGCAGAAAATTGGTGCTGCCAGCGACTTATCCACTTGCCACTAGGGTCAAACACCAAAATTTTACCCCGCATAGTTTGCCGTTTTTGCAGTAAGTGGGTTACCAATGTTAAAGCATGAGGCCCGGCACCGATAATTGCTAAGTCAGTTTTAGTAGGCAAGGGTGGTTGAGTGTCTTCCATCTCCATTAGATTATGATTATGATAATAATTATCATAATCATAGCCTTGATAAAATTGTAAAGCCAGTTCTCAGTCGTTACCTACTTTTGTTGTGTATGAGCAGTATTGGTGTAACATCTCGACTAACTCGCTATCAAGAAAGCATTTTGGAATTTCTAGAAAAACTAGAAACCCCAATTTCTGCTCAGGATTTGTACGTGCAACTGCGCTCATCGCATCAACGCTTGGGGTTGGCAACTGTTTATCGTGCGCTGGAAGTATTGAAGTTAAGGGGATTGGTACAAAGCCGCACCTCAGTTAATGGTGAGTCTCAGTATAGCTTGGTGCAGCAACATCAGCACCATGTTGTATGTCTGCAATGCGGTAAGTCAATCCCCGTAGAGGCTTGTCCTGTTTGCGAACTAGAAACTCAATTACGTCAGTCTCTGTCGTTTAAGATTTACTATCATACCTTGGAGTTTTTTGGTTTGTGTGCGCCTTGTCAGTTGGAAGTTCCTCAATCTTTAATATAAAGCTAGAACTAACTGAACACTGGGTGAATTAAGTTCACATTCCTATACAGTGGACGAGGAAAATCTTTCAGTTTCAGGCGTTTTAGAAGATACAAGATGTGAATTAACGTACTTCTTTGAGGCTTTCAATTTGCTTAGTAAACAACTCAGTGAGCAAACTGATAACTGAACGTTCTTCACGGATTTTAATATTGGCACTAATTGACATTCCAGACTGTAAAGGTATATTTTTATCCTTAGCTACTAAATATTGTTTATTCAAGCGAATTTGAGCTGGAAAGCGATAATAAGAATATGTTTGATCTGGAGGCAGAGCATCGGAAGCTACACTGATTACTTCTCCTTTGATATCACCAAATTCACTAAAAGGGAAAGAATCAATTCTGACATCAGCCTTCATACTTTTACGGACAAAACCAATATCTTTGTTAGTAATGAAAACTTCAGCTACAAATTTATCATTGGGTACAATTTGCAAAAGTTTTTGGGTAGAATTTGCCACAAATCCAGGAGCTTTGGCTTGTAAATCAAAAATTGTGCCACTAACAGGGGCGCGAAGTTCTTGGTATTTAATATTTACTTCTGTTTGAGAAATTTTGCTATTGATATCTGCTAGACGCTTTTCATTATCCAGCAGTATTTTCGTAAACTGGCTATCAATTTCAGCAATACGTTTTTTATTATCGGCTATTTTATCTAAGATATTTTTATCATAAGTAGCGACTGTGTTAGTTAATTTTTCTTGACCTTGTTCAATTTGATATTGAAGTCGTTTCTCTTCTTCAGTTAGTTGTGCGATTTCTGCTTTGAGATTTTGAACTTGTTGTTGCTGGTTGAGATATTGAAGCTGAGAAATGCCTCCTTCTTCTGCGAGAATTTGCAGTTTGTTTAAAATTTTTTGCTGAATAGCTAAACGGTCTTTTGTATCTTGGATTTTGATTTGAGTTTGAACAAGTTGTTTTTTAGTTTGTTCAACATCTAATTTTGCGGTTGCAGTTCGAGAATCTAATTCTTTTTTAGCAGCTTGGAGGCGTTGTTGTTCATCCACTCCTAGTCCTATATCTGTAGTCGAATGTTTTAACTGAGTCCGCAATAATTCATTTTCTACAACCAGCGCCGCCCGGCTTTTGAGAAGGAAAGCAGATTCTTGTGGCAGTTTACTACGTAAAAATTCCAACTCCGATGCGATCGCTGAACTAGCACCTAGCAATTGGCGATAAATTTGATTTTCTCTAACGATCTCAGTACGAATTTTCTTGAGGGAATTTAGTTCAGCATTGGTGGTGGTGGAATCAAATGTTAGCAGTAAATCTCCTAATTTGACCTCTTGTCCATCTTTAATATACACCTCTTTTATAACTCCACTCACTGGGGCTTGAATTTCTTTTACAGTTCCTTCGGGTTTTAACTGCCCAGTTGCAGGAACTACTTGTTCGATTTTGGCAAAATAAGCCCAACCAATCCCAAAACAAGCCAAACCAATCAAACTCATCATAATGGTACGCGACCATATTGGAGATTGGCGTAATACAACCGATTGCTCAAAGTTATATTCTTTGTCATGTTTTGCATCAGTCGCAGGTTTCCCAAAAGATTTTGGTTGTGTAGATGTTAGTACTCGTGTATTTTGTGGTGTGTTGCCGTTTTGATGCTTTCCGTTTTGAGAATTACCGTTCATAGAAAAAGGGAATAGGGAACAGGGGACAGGGAACAGGGGATAGGGGATAGGGAACAGGAGACAAGGGGACAAGAGAGCAGAGGAGCAAGAGAGCTTCAGGTGCAGAGGGGGAGAATAGCTACTAACCACTAACCACTGTACGGGCGGGTTTAGAAGATAAATTATCACTTTGAACGGCAAGATGATCAACAAAACCCGCCCCTACTAACAAATGACTAATTTATAAATTCACTTCTTGTTGATTATATAGATAATAGTAATGACCTTTTAAAGCCATTAATTCGTCATGACTTCCTTGTTCTATGACCCTACCACTATCCATGACTACAATCATATCTGCATGTGAAATAGTATTCAGACGGTGGGTAATACAAAATACTGTACTTTCCTTAAATGCTTGCGCTAAATTCAGACAAACTTGCCGTTCTGTAGGATAATCTAAGGCACTAGTTGCTTCATCTAAAACCAATAATTTTGGTCTTTGTAAAACCGAACGAGCGATGGCAATTCTTTGTTTTTGTCCGCCTGAAAGTCCAGCACCTCGTTCGCCGACTCGCGTATTATAGCCGTTAGGCAAGCTCATAATAAATTCGTGGGCGGCTGCAATTTTAGCAGCTTCAATAATTTCTTCTGTTGTTGCTTCGGGATTTGTCAAAGCAATATTTTCTTGTACTGTACCGTCAAATAACAGTGTTTCTTGCGGAACTACTCCAAGTTGTCGGCGCAGAGAATAAAGTTCTACTTTGGTAATATCATATCCATCAATTAAAATTCTGCCGGCTTCGGGTTCGTATAACCTGAGTAGTAACTTCATCATCGTACT
Organism: Chlorogloeopsis sp. ULAP01; assembly: GCF_030381805.1. Taxonomy (NCBI): domain Bacteria; kingdom Bacillati; phylum Cyanobacteriota; class Cyanophyceae; order Nostocales; family Chlorogloeopsidaceae; genus Chlorogloeopsis; species Chlorogloeopsis sp. ULAP01. The sequence goes on along the minus strand of NZ_JAUDRH010000007.1, from coordinate 6,907 downwards.
TTTACCCGACCCGCTTTGTCCAACAATTCCGATAAATTTCCCAGCAGGAAAATTGAGATTGATATTACAAAGTTGTAGAGAACCACCCCTATTAAAACGGAAGGAAATATTTTCGTATTTTACATTTCCCGTAATTGCAGGTAAGGGAATATTATCACGGTCTTGTTCCGCTTCTTGGGGAGTATCAACAATATCACTTAAACGTTCTAAAGATAAGGCTGTTTCTTGGAAATTTTGCCAAAGTTGCCCTAATCGCAATACTGGGCTGGTAACATAACCAGAGATAATTCTAAAAGCGATTAATTCTCCTAAAGTTAATTCTCCTTCTAGTACCAAATATGCTCCTACCCATAAAATTAACAAGCTACTTAGTTTATTGAGAAAGTTACTAGTTGAATTAGCGAGGGTAGAGGTGATAACTGTTTTAAAGCCAGCAGTAACATAACGAGCATAACGTTCTTGCCAACAGAAACGCGATCGCAATTCAATATTTTGAGCTTTGACTGTTTGAATTCCTGACATTACCTCAACTAAATATGACTGAGTTTGAGCATTACGTTCGGCTTTGGTGCGTAACTGTTTTCTAATGGTGGGAGAAGCAATAGAAGTTATGATGATAAATACAGGAATTGTGGCTAAACCAACCAATGTCAGTTGCCAACTATAAATTAGCATCACGACAATATAAATCACTGAAAACAGAGCATCTAATCCTACAGTTAAAGCTGTACCTGTGAGAAAGGAACGAATATTTTCTAATTCATTGATGCGAGTCGCAAGTTCTCCAACGGGTCGGCGTTCAAAATAACGCAGTGGTAGCCGGAGCAAGTGATCAATAATTTCTGACCCCAAACCCATGTCAATGCGATTGGTGGTATCTACAAATAAGTATGTCCGCAAAGTGACAAGTACAGCTTCAAATAATCCTACAACTAATAGTAAAGCTCCTAAAATATGCAGAGTATTAATACTATTATTATTAATTACCTGGTCAATAATTAACTGAATAACAAGTGGGTTTGCTAATCCTGCTAATTGCACGAAGAAGGAAGCAATAAAAACTTCTAAAAGTACGCGCCGATAGCGGGATACATAAGGAAGAAACCATTGCAAACCAAAGCGTTGTTGGGGTGTTTCTTTGGTAGGAGAAAGTAGCAACACCCTGATTCGAGGCGGATAATTTTTTTCCTCAATCTCTAATTTAGTAAGCAGTTCAGCAGGCTTGTAGCGCTGGATTCCCTGAGATGGTATGCCTACAACTATAGTGCGATCGCTTGCTTCATACAGCACTGCATAGCTATCACCGTAACCGATTAGTGCAGGAGTGGGAATACGCGTCAGGCGATCGCACGGTACATCTACTAATTGCGCCTTAAGTCCAATTAATTCCGAAAGATAGGCACATAATTGAAATGATATTGTTCCCTGACGGTTGATTTGCTCAGTTAAAATGCGGCGAACTACCTCACGACGAAATGGCATTTCCAAATATTTCGAGATCATTTGGAAACAGGCGATCGCTGAATTTAATTGCCCCTCGGCATGAAAAAACGGATATTTTCTAATTTTGTGGTCACTAGGTGCTTTTTTGGGCTGTGACAATACTAATTCTTGATCGAGTGCATAAGGGATCTCAAATTCATTGGTTATCTCCCCATTGATATCAGTTATTTGATGATTTTCTAAGAGCGTTAAATCAGACGCACATAAGCCAACCAAACGTACAGGACTTTTTCCTTGTACTGCAACTATATCTTGAACATTATTGAATTCTAAGCGAGAACCACAAGAAAAATTATTAACTGTTCCGCAGCTGCTGATAAACCAGATGCTTTCGCGATCCAGTTGACGAATTGGTGTTTTTCCTAAAGGAAGGTAATCAACTTTTGCTTCTGCTAAAGCATTTTGAGCAATTTCTTTGAGATTTATATTACTTAAAGCTTGTACCTTTGACTGTGCAGCAAGGATATCAAAAACTTCCACTAAATGACTGGTGTATTTGCGAGCCTTAGCCAAAGCCGGATAAAAATTAAGCAAGCCTAAATACTCTTGTGCATCCAATGTTAAACCGATGACTTCTGTAGAAGCGATCGCACTCTCGCAAGCAACCCCTCGCAACAAACTTATTTCCCCAAGCATAGCCCCCGGTTGCAACAACTTTAAAGTTGTTGGCTTTTGCGTACACGGATCGTGTGCCAATAAACGAGCTTTTCCTTCATAAATGATAATGACTTGCTCAGGAATTCTTTCTTGACCAATGATCTTATGACCTAAACGATAACGCAATGGTTGGAGTTTTTGTGATACATCAGCAAGTACCTCACTTGATAATTGCTCAAATCCAGCAATTTTAGCGAGAAAATCTTGAAAAGTGCTTTTAGTATAAGTCATATCAAATTAACAGGAGTAGGGACTAGCTCTGCGCTTTCTGTGTCTGTGCGGTTAATAAAAACCAAAGGTTACAGAGGAAATAAAGACGAGAATTTGTTGCTTGAAACAAAAAGGGTATAGTTAGTAATTAAAAAGCTCAAATTTGTTGGAGTTCAGCTTGTCGCCAAGCTTACCTGTTGCCCAATCAAACTTAAAAATCCCGTGCCAAAGTGTTGAATCTCCAAAAAACTAGCTTGTTCTGGAGCGGATTTATAAACTCGGAATGTCTTCATAATTCCTAAGGTTGCAGCACTTTCGAGGGGACTAACAAAGCTGATATCCCGATCCAGAAAATAAGGCTGGCTAACCCAATTAGCCATTTGATTGGCATTTAAAAAGTAGCAGCCAGCGTGAGGGTTAAGGGCGCGACGAAATGTAATTGGCATTCCCATGATTTTGCCTTTAAGTTCTGGTTGCTCGTTTACATTTTGAAAAGGTGCAGTAACTCTTGCCGCTAAATCACCATCAATGTAGGCTTTGCAAGTCAGGTTGTGGATAGAAACTTCATAGCGATTAGGTTGCAGCAAACTCAAATCGCCTGCTTGCTGAGTAAACCAGTTTAATTTGCTAAAAAACCAAGGATCGTGGAGGATCAAATCATCTTCAAGGAAACAGTAATAATCATAATCACCGAGACAATCTCTTAGTACTGCTTGGCACTCAAATCCCAAAAGTAGGGGTTCTGCTTGAGTGGGATGGTGTTTGTAGAAATGTGAAGGTACAGCCAGTTGATTGAGGAGATGATTATCTTTGGTTGTACAGATAATAATGTCCAAATCATTGGCTTGCGGTTGATTAGCACAGAAAGCCAATCGCTGTCCAATATTGATAATACTTTGAGATCTACCAAATAGTTGATGCAAGGCAGCCAAACTTTGAGTTAGCGCCAATAGGCGAGATCGGGGATCTTTCCTCTGGGAGGCGTGCTTACCGTTGCTGTCAGGATTAAAAAAGTGGGCAATGGTAAAAAGTATTCGCATTGAAGTTACAACAGAAAGCAGGAGGCAAAAGACAGTCGCGATGAAACAAGTTTGATCACCAGGCATGAAAAAGGTATTTTCCCTACACCCTCTTTCAAGTTAAAGGTAAAGAAAGGTTTTCTCAGGTGGGCATTGCTGACAATCTAAAAATTTTGAGTAAATCCTAAACCATGCCCACCCTACTAATTGCCGTAATTATTTATACAACAACAATGTCATTTCTAGTAATCGCAGGATTGTTAGAGAGTCTAGCTATCTCTACCTGGGAAGTACTACCAGTGCCATCTGCATCAAAATAGAGTGCACCATTGCTTGTGTCGTAGATAAAGCGATGTGAAGCATTGGTCGCCGATGAGCCTAAATGGAATTGACTAGCTGCAAGTACACCAGGCTGTAACCCACCGCCAAATCCAGTAGCAGAAATATAAATAGTATCATCAACTACAGAGAAATCAGTGATAGTATCAACTCTTTCTGTAGAGGCATTGAAAATAAAGGCATCAGCACCAGCACCGCCAGTCAGGGTGTCATTACCCGCACCGCCAATCAAGGTGTCATTTCCAGCACCGCCAAATAGTGAGTCAGCAGCGTTACCACCATCTAGATAATCATTACCTCCACCACCAATTAAGGTATCTAATCCAGCATCACCAAGCAGGGTGTCTTGTCCTGCACCACCAACTAAGGAGTCAGCACCTAAACCTCCGTAGAGAGAATCATTACCTGCTTCACCAACAAGAATATCATTGCCTGCGCCACCAAAGAGAGTGTCATTTCCATCTCCACCAATCAGAGAGTCAGCACCTAAACCTCCGTCTAGATAATCATTGCCTGCATTACCAAAAAGGGTATCGTTGCCGTCATTGCCAAAGAGGTTATCGTTGCCGTCTGTTCCAGTGAGATTGTCGTTGCCTGTGGTGCCAAGATACAAACCAATTGCATCAACCGCGATCGCACCAGTTAAATCCGCCCCTATAAAAGTGGCATTGCTGAAATTAACTTTAGATAAATCGGCGTCAATCAGCTTTGCATCAGTGAAATTTGCACCAACGGCGATCGCATCGGTCATCTTCACACTACTTAAGTCAGATCTAGTGAAGTTGCCATTGGTGAAGTCGGCTTTAGATAAGTCAGAGTTAACGAGCTTCGCATCAGTAAAATTTGCACCAACGGCAAGCCCATTTAATAAAATTCCTTCTGCATTGGCTTGAGTGAAGTTTGCTCCACTCAAATCGGTGTCATCAAATTTAGCGCCAGTGAGGTTTGTGATCGTCACGGTGCCATTGGTAGCTACATGAGGACTAAAATCAGCACCAGTCAAAACTGCATCATCTACCAAAAAGCCACTTAAATTAGCACCGCGAAACTTAGCATTGCTAGTTTGACCTGGTTCGAGTGGGGCATCACTGAGAGAAACACCACTGAAATTAGCTAAATCAAAAATAGAGTTTCGCAGAGTAATATCTGTAAGTTTTGCTAGTCGAAAATCAGCACCAGTTGCATCGACATTAACTAAAAGAGTGGCTTCAAAGTCAGCTTCTTCTAACTTGGTATTCGTCAGATTAGCTCCTGTCAAATCAGCAGCTTTGAGCTTGGCTTTATATAAATCAGCTCCAGTAAAGTTAGCACCTCTAAGATTTGGGCGTTCTGATTGTTCACCACTGAGATTAGCTTCCCGCAAGTTCGCATTCGTCAGATTGGCGTTTGACAGGTCAATGAATTTCGTATTGACGAGCGACATATTTGCCCCTCTGAGGTTGGCACCACTGAGATTGACATTCTCTAAAGTCGCTTTGAAAAAATTCGCTGGTTGGGAAAAGTTGTTATTAGGGGCAAAAATAGCACCAGATGCATTAACGTTGAACCACTTTGATTCTTCAAAGTTAGTACCTCTGAGTGCGGTATTAACAAATTGGACGTTTGTGAGGGTAGCTTTAAAAAAAGTGGAACCATTTAGGTTTTGTCCGGTAAAGTCGTTGCCCACCAAGTTTTGTTCGTTAAAGTTGAAAGCTGGCATATTGTGAACCTAAAAAAATTTAATTTGTTTACGCTAGTTTTTGTGCTTCTATCGCTTGAGGCGCAAAAGGTTGTTGTTGAAGTTGTTCTTTTAACCAAGAAGAAAAAAGTTCGTTGAGTAACCGTTGGCGCATGGGTTCGTCAAGTTGCGCTGGCAGAAACTTTTCTAATCGCACAATTACCCACCAATCTCCAATATGGGTTGGAGGTGATATCTGCCCTGGTTGGCTGATAGCGAGAATTCGGGCTAAATGAGGATGGGGCATACTCAATGCTACTGGCCCCATTAACCCACCAGTTTCAGTTTCGGAACCTTGGGAGTATTGTCTTGCTAATTCAGCAAAGGTTTGTTCGCCTTCTAGCAGCCGGAAGTAAAGTTCTTGAACAACAGCTGCATCGCGATGGCGAATCAGGGAGTAGACAACCTGATCAAGTTTTGACTTGAGTTGGCGGAAGTGAGATTCTAATTTGCTACCCCAAGTTAGTTGTTTAAACTTCTCGATTCTCAGGTTCCGGGTTGCTAGGTTTAAAAATTGTGTTTCAGTCATATTCTGCTGCTGCAACCAAGCTTGGCGTTCAGCCTCGGATGTTAACTGATGTTGTTGGCATAACTGTTGGCAACACTTGACTTGTTCTTCGTTTGTGCAACTAATCGATGCGATCGCTTCATCAATAACAAGTTCTTGCTGGAGCTTTGGTAGTAATTGATACCTAGCTAGCAGAGGAAGAATTTCTTCATTTTTTACCTTGCGGCTTTGAAGTTGTGAGAGTGTGGCAGATGTGAGTGATAAATTTTCTGTATCGTTGTGTTTCCCGTTTGACCCGTTGTTTTGAGTAATAGCTACTGCCTCTAGCTTGGTTCCCTCCCACGGGGAAACTAATTTACCATTGTTATCTTCTTGCTGCTGTATCCATTGCAAGTGCTGTGGTAATAGTTGCGATAAATCATAACGCTCTAGAATTGTTTGTCTTGCCTTAGCCCTGATCCCAGCCATTCGATCTGGATGCTGGAGGGCTTCTTCTATGCGATCGCAGATTTCCTGGGGTGAAAAAAAGTCTGCCAATAAACCGTTAACACCATCTTGAATCACCTCAGTCACAGGCGCAGTTCTCGAAGCTACCAGCAAGCAACCTGTTGATAAAATCTCCAACATTGACCAAGACAAGACAAAGGGACGGGTGAGATAAACGTGGGCAGAGGAAGCCTGAATTACTTGCAGGTATTCAGGATAAGGCAACCAACCAGTGAAATGGACTCTGCTGAGGTCGAGGGAATATTTTTCCAGCATTACCTCTTTGTAAGTTTTGCCATTTGGTAATTGTTTACCATAAGCCACTCGATTTTCCCCAACAATGACAACATGACACTGGGGTCGTCGTTCCTGAAGTAACGTGAGTTCGACGGGTTGATTTAGGTGCAAAAAAAAGCTGAGACTGGAATTAAGAAGAAAAAATAAAGGGTGTCTCAGCTATGTCGACAA